>JBGUUN010000302.1:0-13401 GCA_045133555.1 Oscillospiraceae bacterium | reverse complement strand
TTCAAAAAAAGACGCCATGACCGCACCGGTCGGATCGGCCGCACGGTCCTTGCTGCACTGCGCATGGCTTTCCGCCTGCTGCTGCATAACCGATAGTTCATTGGTCTTAGCAGCGATCAACGGATAATCCTTTGATGCCTTCTTAACCGAACCTGCTATCACAAGGTTTGCAAGTTTCCAAAACGGTCTGAAATACCATTTGCTGTCTGCCACATTATCACGAACCTTAGCCGCAGTCAACAAAACCGCCGCAGCAGAAAGCATCTTATCTTCTTCTCTTGCCTTCATACAGTACCGTTTTTTGAGCGGATGTGCAATACAGCGTTCCCGACAAGCGGTCAGTTTATCCTGCCGCATCGCTTCGGACAAAACCTTGACGAATGCAAAATCATAGCTTAAGGTCATTCTCCAGAGATGTCCGTAATCTCTGCCGAGCTTTTTACAGAATCCGCAGTACGCACTTTTATATGCCTCATGATCCGAAACACGCATCTGCGGTGCAAAAACACGGACATAACCAAACATATATCTGATTTCCTTTCTGTATCGCCATGAATGATTCGACAAATTCGCTTATGTATTTATTGTACTTTATTTTGCGTGGAAAGTTATGAAATAAATGTAAAGAATCTTTTGGGATTCTCTAACATCTTTTTAAATAAACAAAAACAGCCTGTCTTTTTACAAAACAGGCTGTAATATTTATGCCGCAGCAAATAATTCCATTACGGTAAAGGTAAACTGCAGCGTTTTCACAGCAGTATTTCCGCAAGTATCGGCAGCGGTCACGGTCACATTGTAGTGATAGACCCAGACGGTACCGATCGGATCTCCGTTTTCATCCGGATAGTCAAGCATCTGCATCGAACCTTCGGTGATCTGGATATCCGCAGCCGCGATACCGGATGCATCTTCGACAGTGATCCTGTCACGGATGAAAGCAATTCCGGCTTCCTTATCGGATGCTTCAAAAGCGGAGGTATCCGCAACGATCTCCGGCGGCACGGTATCTTCCGGCTTAGACGGTATTTCCGGTTCGGACGGGACATCCGACTCTTTGACCGTAACGGTTACTTCGATCACGGTCTGATTGCCCGGCAGATCACTCACGGTATAGATCAGCGTATAGTCGCCGGCTTTTTCGGTGTCGACCACACCGCCTACCGTAATATCCGCAGTCAGATCATTTTCAAATGCATCTGACGCAGTAACACCCTCATACGGATCAAACTTCTCTCCAAGCTGTAAAACGCGGTCGGATGCACCGATGACGGTCGGCGGCGTCCGATTATTCCATGGGTTTTCTTCCGCAGGATCGGTTGGATCCCAATGCGCGTAAGTACCGGAAGTCGGGATTTTCTGTACCGTCGGTTTACCAAGCGGGCCGGATTTATTATAGTTATCATAAATCTCGACCGGTGTGCCGACCGCACAGTTATCAAACACCCACTTTGCATCTGCACAAGCCATACGGATACAACCGTGCGATGCGGTCTTACCGAGCTTATTGAACTGTTTATAGCAGAGGTCACCCGCATCCTCGGTATAGTACGGCACCGAATGGATCAGGATATGCCCTGTCACACGGCTGGCATACTGCGCGTAGACATCATCGACCATCAAACGCCAACGATGTTTACCGATCAGATTAAAGAATCCGATCGGTGTGTTCTCTCCGCCGCAGGAAACTGCGATTGCCTTGACCGGATCGGAGAATTTACCGTCAGCACCTTTTTGATAGATGGTCGCGGTGTTCAGCGCGCGATTGATGCGAATGAAATAGGTGTACTTATAGTCCGACGAAACCAATTCGGTTTTCTTTGGCTTCTCCGGCAAAGAGGATGTTTCCTCCTCTTTCTCGGTTTCAGCCTCAGAAGAAACCTCCTCGGAAGATGTTTCTTCGGAAGTTTCCTCGGACACTTGTTCTTCTGCACTGCTCTCCTCTTTTAAGGTTTCCTCCTTTGAAGGCAAGGATTCCTGCGTCGAAGGTGTGCTGTCGGCAGGTCCAACCGGTGTCACCGGTGTGGTACAACCTCCAAGCAGCAGTGCGGCAGACAAAAATATTGCCAAAATTCTTTTTTTCATCAAGTCTCCTCAAAAATCAGCGTTTGAGTAAAACTTCGTTCTCATACTCTTTTACGACAGCAAACCAACTCTCATCAGCGGCAACGCCCTCTCTGCGGCAGTATTCTTCCCATACTGCGCCAAACGGCAGGGTGCTCTGTTCCTCCTGCAGCATCAACAGTTCGGTGAATGCACCGCTGTCCTGCAGCTCTTTCATGCGAGCATTCGGCTGCAGCAATGCATAAAGCAGTGCTTTTTCAGCGTTGCGGGTACCGATGACCCATGCAGCAACACGGTTGATGGAAGCATCAAAGAAGTCTAAACCGATGATCACTTTATCCAATGCGTCGCAGCGAACGATCTCGCAAGCGATATCCTTGAGCTCGTCGTTGAAGCGTACAACATGGTCAGAGTCCCAGTATACACCACGGGTCACATGCAGCGGAACTTTGTCAAAGAACGGCAGGATTGCCGGGATCTTATCGCTGACAAATTCATTCGGATGATAATGACCGTTGTCAAGCAGATTATATACGCCCGGATGGCTTGCAGCATAGCTCATGTAGAACTCATTGCTGCCCACGGTGTAGCTCTCTGCACCGATACCGAAAAATTTACTCTCGACACAGTCGATAACGCCGTCAAGTTTTTCTGCAAAGATCGCATCTAAGCTCTCTTTCAAACGCATACGCGGGCCTAAGCGGTCAGCCGGAGTATCTTTTAAGCCGTCACCGATCCAAACATTGCACAGACAGTCGGTTCCGAGCTCTTTAGCAAAGTATGCAGCGATCTTACGGCAAGCGATACCATGGCGGATCCAGAAATCACGGATTTCTTTGTCCGGATGGGATAAGGTCAATCCGTCGGATGCTTTCGGATGAGAGAAGAAGGTCGGGTTGAAGTCAATACCCAGATCATTCTCTTTGGCAAATTTTACCCAAGCCTCGAAATGTTTCGGCTCAAGTGCATCACGGTCTGCAAAACCGCCGTTTTCTTCGGTGAAGATCGCATAGCTTGCGTGCAAATTGATGCGTTTTTTACCCGGAATCAGAGCGATCGCGGTCTTAAAGTCTGCCATCAGCTGTTCCGGGGTAGTCGCTTTACCCGGATAGTTACCGGTGGTCTGGATACCGCCGGACAGACCCTGACCGGAATTTTCAAAACCGGTAACATCATCGCCCTGCCAGCAATGGATCGAGATCGGTTTGTTTTTTAAGGTTTCAAATACCTGTTCGGTGTCAATGCCCATAGATGCATAACGTGCTTTTGCGGCTTCATATACCTGATTCATATTTTATACCTCCATATATGGTTGTTAATTCCATTATAAACGATATTTTTCAAGAATGCAATAGTTTCCACAAAATTCACCTATATAAAAAGCAGTCGGACAAACCGTCCGGCTGCTTTACTATCAGGTATTGTGATCCGAAACGTGGAACTGTTTCAGGTTTCCGATTTTCTGTCTGCGTACCTCTAAAACTTCTTTTACTTCATCGACAGTAACGCCTTTCTCAGCCATCATAACCAAAGTATGGAAGCAAAGATCCGCGATCTCCCCGATCAGCTCCGCTTTATCGTCATTTTTTGCGGCGATGATCATTTCCGCATTTTCCTCACCGCATTTTTTCAAGATCTTATCCAGACCTTTTTCGAACAGATAGCAGGTGTAAGAACCTTCCTGCGGATTTTCTTTACGGTTTAATACAACTTCATACAAACCTTTAATGGTATCCATGATGTCTCCTCCTTATTCCTCTGCGATCTTGGTGTAAAAACAGGTACGGTTACCGGTATGGCAAGCCGGTCCTGCCGCTTCCACCTTTACAAGCAGCGTGTCGTTATCGCAGTCGGCATAGATTTCTTTTACCTTCTGCAGATTGCCGCTGGTAGCGCCTTTGTTCCACAGTTCTTTTCTCGAACGGGACCAAAACCAGGTATATCCGGTTTCCAGCGTTTTCTCAAAGCTTTCCTGATTCATATATGCCATCATCAGCACATCGTTTGTGATGTGATCGACAACAATGGCCGGCAGCAGCTCTGCCTTGGTAAAATATACCGAACTGTCGGTAATCTGGTGTTTTAACATATTATTCCTCCACGCCGCGAACCAGTCGAACCGGAATGCCTTTTTTATTCAAGTGCTCTTTGACCTGACCGACCGTCAGTTCTTTATAATGGAATAAAGATGCAGCCAATGCCGCATCCGCATTGGTCTTTTCAAACACCTCAGAGAAGTGCTCCAAAGAGCCGCATCCGCCGGAAGCAACGACCGGAATGCGTACTGCTGCACATACTGCATTAAGCATACCGATGTCAAAGCCCTGTTTGGTGCCGTCTGCATCCATAGAGGTCAGTAAAATCTCGCCCGCACCCAGACGCTCTGCTTCTTTTGCCCATGTGACAACATCAATGCCGGTATCGATACGGCCGCCGTTTAAGTATACATGATATTTATCATCGACCTTTTTACCGTCGATCGCAACAACAACGCACTGGCTGCCGAAAATCTCTGCAGCATCTGCGATTAGCTGCGGATTGCGGACCGCTGCGGAATTGACAGAGATCTTATCCGCACCGGCCAAAAGCAGTGCTCTGAAATCCTCGATGGTACGGATTCCGCCGCCAACGGTCAGCGGAACGAAGATCTCGGCTGCGGTACGTCTTACCACATCGATCATGGTACCTCTGCCCTCATGGGTCGCATTGATATCCAAAAAAACGATCTCATCCGCACCGGCTGCGTTATATGCTTTCGCACACTCTACCGGGTCACCGACTTCTTTGATGCCGACAAAGTTAATGCCTTTTACAACCTTACCCTCTTTTACATCCAGACACGGGATGATACGTTTTGCAAGCGTATTTATGATCTTGCTCATTTGTTTTCACCTTTCCGATACACCACAGTCTTGCTGTAACCCACCGCTTCCTCAAGTGAGAGGGTACCTTTGTAAATCGATTTTCCGCAGATCGCACCGTAGATGTCAAGTTCGCATAAGCGTTTGATATCTTCGATAACATGGATACCGCCGGAAGCAACGATGTCGCAGGAAACCGCACGGTTTGAGGCATCCAGCTGCTCGAAATTCGGACCGGACAGAGTGCCGTCCTTGGAGATATCGGTATAGATGATGGTGGTAACACCCATTTGTTCCATCTGCTTGGAAAGCTCGATATAATGTACTTTGGAGGTGTCAAGCCATCCCTCGGTCGCCACCATCTCATTTTTCGCATCGATCCCGACCACGATATGCTCGCTGCCGTATGCGTCGATGGCTTCCTTGACCAATGCCGGATTTTTTACTGCAGCAGATCCCAGGATCACGCGATACACACCGTTTTGCAGGTAGTATTCGATCGCAGCGCGGTCACGGATACCGCCGCCGACCTCAACTTTCAAGCCGGTGTTTTTCGCAATGTCCAAATAGATCGGCGCATTGCAGAGTTTACCCTCTTTCGCACCGTCTAAGTCAACGGTATGGATATATTCCGCACCGGCAGCCTCAAAGCTGCGTGCGGTCACAAGCGGATTCTCGGCAACCTTTTCCACGGTGCCGAAGTCGCCTTTATGCAGACGGACACAGTTGCCGTCTTTAATATCGATTGCAGGAAAGATAATCATAATCCCTGAGCCCTTTCTGCGAATGCTTTTAAGATAGACAATCCCAGGTCGCCGCTTTTCTCCGGATGGAACTGGCAGCCGTAAACATTGCCGTTTTGTACCATTGCCGGAATCTTGTCACCGTAATCGGTGGTGGTCACCAGATATTTTTCATCGGTGAACGCACGGTAAGAGTGAACAAAGTACACATTGTCACCGTTTTGCAGATCACCCAAAATCGGAGACGGCTGATGTACAGTCAAACGGTTCCAGCCCATATGCGGGATCTTTAACGCCTGCTCATGGTCATCCACCGCATCTACATAGCCCGGGATCAGTTTTAAGCCTTCGGTCTTGCCGAATTCGGTGCTGTAATCGAACAACAGCTGAAATCCCAGACAAATGCCAAGCAGCGGCTTGGTCTTTACCAGCTCACCGATCAGCGCAGTCAATCCTTTTTCATCCAAGGACTGTTTTGCTTTCGGAAATGCACCGACACCCGGCAGGATGATACCGTCCGCTTCGGACAGCTTTTTCGGGTCTGCGGTGATCTCATTTTCTATACCGAGGAAATTGAGTGCATTCTGCACCGAGAACAAATTTCCTGCTTTGTAATCTATGATCGCTATCATGTATTTCTCTCTTTCGGATGGTAGAATTATATGCGCTCATACGCAAGACGCGGTGTACCGTCGTCAATATAGATAATACCGCAGTAGGAAAATCCTTCCCTGCTTATCAGCTTCTGCATGACGGCATTATCCGCATGGGTATCAATGCGCAGATGATTGCATTTGGTTAAGCAATATGCGATCGCCTGCTTGAACAAGCCTTTTCGGCTTTGATCTGAGGCAATACGGTGGATGGTGCCGTAAATTGCATCCGACAGCCACTCGCCTTCAATATAGCCGTAGGTCGGATCAACACCGATGATGAATGCGAAATATCCGCAAACCTCCTCGCCCTCGGTCAGGATATAACCGTTTTTGGCTTTGATATCCGCTAAGATCATCTCTTTGCTCGGATAACCGACCTCCCACTGATTGGGATTGCCGCTTTGCACCATAAACTGCTGCGCGATCTTTAATACGCGCATGATCTCATCCAAATGCGATAATTCAGCCTGTTTTACTACCATCAGTCAATGCTTCCTTTTGTCGAAAGTGTGCTTCCGTCCGCACGCAGTTTGACTGCATCGCCAAGTGCGTGTGCGCAAGCTTTGAACAGTGCTTCTGCTTTATGATGATCGTTTTCGCCGTACGGCACCTTTAAGTGCAGGGTGATGCCCGCATGGAATGCAAACGCACGGAAAAATTCGACTACCATCTGGGTATCCATACCGCCCATGCTGTCTGCTTTGAATTCACAGTCAAACACAAGATACGGTCTGCCGGAAATATCCAGCGCACAGAAACCGAGCGCTTCATCCATCGGGATCATGGCATGACCGTAACGGACGATACCACCTTTATCGGAAAGTGCCTTGTGAAATGCCTGTCCGAGCACGATACCGGTATCCTCAATGGTGTGGTGGCAATCCACATACAGATCACCTTCCGCTTTGATGTTCATATCGATGCCGGAATGTGCGGACAATGCGGTGAGCATATGGTCAAAAAAGCCGATGCCGGTAGAAATATCGGATTTGCCGTTTCCGTCAAGGTCGATGGAAACGGTGATTTGGGTCTCCTTGGTATTTCTGGTCACTTGCGCCATTCTGTTCATGTCATTTTCCTCCTGCCGCTTCAAGAAGTTTCGGAAGCAGTTTCAGCACCGCTTCATTTTCAGCGTCATTTCCTGCGGTGATTCTAAGGTAGCGTCCCATATAACGGACTGCGATCGAATTGCTCAAAAAGCCTTCAAACACCTGTTTTGCGATCGCAGGATCTTCAAAGTCCAGGAATACAAAGTTGGTTTTCGGCTCAAACACCTTCTTGATCACATCGCCTTCAAGCGCTTTCAGCCCCTGATACAATGCATCACGCATACAAATGATCCAGGCGATACGGTCTTTAACCATCTCGGTATCCGAAAGGATCGCCGCACCGACGGCCTGGGTCAGCGCATTGATATTATACGGAGATTTTACTGCGGTGATGATACGGGTCAAAGTCGGATTGGCTACAGCCAGACCCAGACGGATGGCAGCCAATCCCAATGCTTTGGAGCAGGTACGCAGTACGATCAGATTATCAAACTCATCCACACGTTTTAAGAAGCTGTGCTCCTCGCCCCAGAAGTCCATATAAGCCTCATCCAGAACGATCAGACAGTCGCCTGCTTCGCGGATCAGCTTTTCAACATCTGCTTTATCCAATCCCAGCGAGGTCGGGTTGCACGGATTGGAGAATAAGACCATACGGATCTTTTTATCCGCACGGATCATATCAAGTGCCTTATCCACACTGATGGTCAGATCCGCTTCTTTCGGGCAGATCACATTCTCCACACCGTAAACTTCGCCGTAAAAACGGTACATCGAGAAATCCGGAGCAAAGGTAAGCAGCTTCTCTCCTGCTTCACAAAATGCACCGACCAGAAGTCCCAAAAGCTCATCCGAACCGTTGCCGCAGGTGATGCGGTCTGCCGGAATGTCATAAAGAGCCGCATAACAGTCACGCAGTTTTTTGGCGGTCGGATCCGGATAGCGGTTATACGCAACCGTTTCGGCTGCCGCTTTGATGCGCTCCATCAGCTCATTTTCCATCGAAAAGTAGGACTCATTGGCATCCAGACGGATCTTATATTCTCCCGCAATCGGGTCATACGGGACCAGATTGCGGATCTTATCATTTAATGTATACATACCGTGCTCCTTATTCGAAACGAACGGTGATGGAGTTTGCATGAGCGGTCAGACCCTCACGCTCTGCAATGGTAACGATATCGTCTTTCGCTTCACGCAGTGCTTCTTCGGTGTAATAGATAAAGCTCGAGCGTTTTACAAAGTCATCGACAGACAACGGAGAGAAGAAACGTGCGGTACCGGAGGTCGGCAGTACATGGTTCGGACCTGCATAGTAGTCACCCAGCGGTTCCGGTGCATACTGACCTAAGAACAGCGAACCGACATTGTCCAGCTTACCGATGTACTCAAACGGATTTGCGGTAACAACCTCCAGATGCTCCGGAGCCAATTCGTTTGCCATCTCCACAGCAGCTTCCATATCATCGCAGATGATGATCGCACCGTAGTTTGCGATTGCCTCCTCGATGATCTCTTTACGGGAGAGCATTGCACACTGACGCTCAAGCTCTGCATCCACCTCTTTTGCTAACTTTTCACTGGTGGTGACCAGAATAGAGCTTGCCAGTTTATCATGCTCTGCCTGCGACATTAAGTCTGCAGCTAAGAATTTCGGGTTTGCGGTCTCATCGGCAAGAACCAGGATCTCACTCGGACCTGCGATCATGTCGATATCAACGGTTCCGTACAGCAGTTTCTTTGCGGTAGCTACGAAGATGTTGCCCGGGCCGACGATCTTATCCACTTTCGGAATGCTCTCGGTACCGAAGCTGAGCGCTGCAACAGCCTGTGCACCGCCGATCTGGAATACTCTGTCTACACCGCAAATTGCAGCAGCGACCAAAATATCCGGGTTCGGGTTACCGTCTTTACCCGGCGGGGTCACCATAACGATCTCTTTAACGCCTGCGATCTTTGCCGGGATCGCATTCATCAGTACAGAGGACGGATATGCAGCGGTGCCGCCCGGTACATATAAACCAACTCTGTGCAGACCTCTGACACGCTGACCGAGAACGACACCGTTCTCCTGCGGATCAATGAAGCCCTGGGTTTTCTGACGGTTATGGAATGCTGCGATCTTTTCCTGCGCATTGAGCAATGCACCGACAAATTCCGGATCTGCCTCGGAAAGTGCATCGTTGATGACCTCACGGTCTACTTCAAAGCACTCCGGACAGCCTTTATCGAACTTCTCGGTATACATTCTGACAGCGGCATCACCGTTATCGCGAACGTCATTGATGATCTGCTGTACCGCTTCGGTAACGGTTTTATTGACTTCGGTGCTGCGGCTGCGCATTTCTTTTAAGAACTGCACTTCTACAACGCCATCTGCTTTAATCATAGTAATCATAGCTGCTTCCTCCAAATTATGCCTATCTATATCACAGTCTTAAATGACTGCAGTGATCTTTTCGATCAGATCCTCGATCTCCTGCTGACGCAGTTTCATGCTTACGGTGTTGACGATCAGTTTCGCCGAGATCGGTGCAACGTCCTCCAGTACCGCAAGACCGTTTTCTTTTAAGGTAGAGCCGGTCTCGACAATATCAACAATCGCATCCGAAAGTCCCATCAGCGGAGCCAATTCAACCGAGCCTTCGATCTTAACGACACGGACATCCATTCCCTTGCCCTCAAAAAAATTGCGGGTCACGTTCGGATATTTGGTTGCAATGATACGCTCATTGTAGCCATCATAAAAATCCGTACCCTGCGGACCGGCAAGAGCAAAACGGCATCTGCCGAATCCCAAATCCAACACCTCAAAAAAGCTGCCGCCATATTCCATGATAGTATCCTTGCCGACAACACCGATATCACATACACCGTTTTCGATATAGGTGATAACATCGGCTGCTTTTGCAAGCACGACCTCAATGTTGGCATTCGGAATATCCAAAATCAGTTTTCTGCCTTTATTCTTTACCTGTTCACAGTCAAAGCCGAGCTTTTCAAACAGTGCTACAGTTTTATTTTCCAGTCTGCCCTTGGTCAGAGCAATTCTTAACTTCTTCATGCCTTGCTCCTCCCTTATACACCCGGAACAGCCGCTTCTCTGCAGCCGTTTGCACCGACGTAGATAATCCGCGGAATGCGGTTGGCTTTCGCATATGCCAATGCCTCGCCCTCGGTCTCAAATGCGGAAACTTCACAGGATACGCCGTTTTCGATCTCTTCACGCTGACGGCGGAACACCTCTACCTCATATCCGCAGGTTCCGTGGATCAGAAGCTGCGAGCTCTTCACCTGTACCTTGGAATGTTTGCACAGATACTGTGCTGCGGCATCAATATTGACTGCAAAGCCGACTGCGGCTGCGGTTCTGCCAAAACTCTCAAGCAGATGATCGTAACGGCCGCCGGAAAGCACTTCCTTGCCGATGCCCTCCAGATAACCGCGGAATACGATACCGGTATAATAATCGTTGCGGTTGACCAGACCAAGATCCACCTTGATATCCGCATCCGGAACGATCTGCAGCAGCATACGGTAAAGTCTTTCCAGATAATCCAGTTCTTTTAAGGTCACTTCGTCGGTAAACAGTGCTTTGGCTTTTGCAAACACACGCTCATCACCGAACAGACGCGGCAGCTGCTTCATTGCATCGGAAAAAGCATTCTTACCGACACGATCCAATAAGTCATTAAGCGACGGATAGTTTTTGGTCTCGATAAGCGTTCTTACCTGCTCACGCTGCTCTTTGTTTAAATGCATGCCATCCATCAGTGCATTGAAGATACCGATATGACCAATCTCAAATCTGCCGTTGCCGAGTTTACATAAGGTGTCCACAGCGGCGGTCAAAGTATCCAGATCGGCAGCAATTCCCTTTGCGCCGATGTACTCAACACCCATCTGTAAAACCTCATCGCTTCTGCCGCGCATCACCGGCTCAGCCAAAAAGATCGGCTGACGGTAAAACAGTCGCAGCGGCAGGCTCTCTGCCTGAAGACGAGTCGCGCAAAGTCTTGCGATCGGCATGGTGGAGTCCGGACGGACCGCCATCAATCTGCCTTTGGAATCGCACAGCTTATACATATACTCCACCGGCATACCGTCGGCAGAATCGGTGAACACATCTAAAAATTCAATTCCCGGCGTCTGTACCTCGGCATAGCCGCGGCTTAAGAATACCTTAGAGACTTGTTTTGCAACTGCATTTCGTGCGGCAGCTTCTTCAAACAAGTAGTCTTTGGTTCCTTCCGGGGTGATAAATTTATTCTTCAATTGGATTAGCCCCTTCCTAACTTTATTATGGTAAAGTGGTAACGCAATGTCATGTTACTATGTTATCATAACAAAGTGCCTTTGTCAAGCAGATTCTGCGGTTTTATCAGTTTGTTTACAAACAAAACCGCAGAACGCATTTTTTTCTTTATTTGCGCGATCACATGGTAAAGAAAGACAACTGGCTGGTTTCCGGAATACCGTCAAGCGCACCCAGTTCGCGCAGTCCTTCTACGATGGTCTTGGATGCGCCGGAGCGCTGCTGGAAGTCCTCGACCGAGATAAAATCACCGTCTTTTGCCGCCTCATAGATACGATATGCCACGCCCTCGCCTAAGCTCTTGACGCTGACAAACGGCAGACGCAGTTTGCCGTCCTCGATCTGATAGATGGTCGCGTGCGACTTATACAGATCGACCGGCAGGAATTCAAAGCCGCGGGCAAGCATTTCGTTGCCGACCAGCAGCATATCATAGACTGCATCCTCTTTGGCGCTGCGGTCTAAGTTTTTCTGTTTCAGCTCATCCAAACGTCGGCGGGTAAATGCTTTGCCTTTTACCACCGTTTCACCCTCAAGGTCCTGACCGCGTACGGTGAATACCGCACCGTAGAACGCAAGCGGATGATAGATCTTATACCATGCCAGGCGGGTCGCCGCAATATCGTATGCGGCAGCATGCGCTTTCGGGAACATGTACTTGATCTTCAAGCAGCTGTCAATGTACCATTCCGGTACGTTATGATCGCGCATTTCCTTGTAATGCTCGTCGGTGAACAACTTCTTCGCATTACCTTTACGGGTAATCTCCATGATCTTAAAGGACATCAAGCTGTCAACGCCCTTCGAGATCAGATAGGTCATGATACTGTCACGGCATCCTACTACATCGGAAATGGTGCAGGTACCGTCTTTGATGAGTTCCTGTGCGTTACCCAGCCAAACGTCGGTACCGTGGGAAAGTCCCGAGATCTGCAGCAGGTCAGAGAAGTTTTTCGGCTGACATTCCATCAGCATGCCGCGTACAAACGGTGTACCCATCTCCGGCAATGCAAAGGTGCCGGTTTCGGAATCGATATCCTCCGGTTCAACGCCAAGCGCCTCCGGAGAGGTAAATAAACTGTAAATCTTCGGATCCGACAACTCTACTTCCGACGATGTAACCGGGATCCCTGTGTACATTTCCAGATAACGATACATCGTCGGAACATCGTGTCCGAGTAAGTCAAGCTTCAGAATGGTATCATGAAGCGAGTGGAAGTCGAAGTGGGTGGTGATGACCTCAGAGTCGGTGGAATCTGCCGGATGCTGAACCGGGGTGAAATCGTATACCTCATAATCACTCGGTACAACGACCATACCGCCCGGATGCTGACCGGTGGTACGCTTAACACCGGTACAACCGATCGCAAGACGCTGTTTTTCCGCCTCGTGCGCAGTCACACCTTTTTCTTCAAAGTATCTTGCTGCAAAGCCGTATGCGGTCTTATCCGCAACGGTTGCGATGGTACCCGCTTTGAACACATTCTCTTTACCGAACAGTACCTCGGTATAGCGATGTGCGCGGGTCTGATATTCGCCGGAGAAGTTTAAGTCGATATCCGGCTCTTTATCGCCGTTGAATCCAAGGAAGGTTTCGAACGGGATATCGTGACCGTCCTGCAGCATTCGTGTACCACAGTGCGGACAATCTTTTTTCGGCATATCAAAGCCGGAGCCGTAGGAGTTATCGGTGATGAATTCAGAGTACTTACA
>JBGUUN010000301.1:0-3560 GCA_045133555.1 Oscillospiraceae bacterium | reverse complement strand
CTGTGATTTCCTGGCAGTCAACGGCAAGTTAAAAGAAATTTTCTTACCGTATTTTACGGTTCGTTTTGCAAAATAAGAACAGGGTATGAGTTTTATGACTCATACCCTGCTTTTTTTATTCGATATAACTTTGGAATGCTACGGCTTTTCCTAAGATGCGGATCTGTTCGAGTTCGTCACCGACATAAACAAACGGTGCGTATTTCGGATTTTCCGGGGAGAGGACAAGTTTATTGTCCTGCGGATAGTAATAGACACGTTTTAAGGTCGCGCTGTCACCGATGATGACCGCTGCGATCTCGCCGTTATCGACGATCTCCTGACTGCGGATAAAGACCACATCGCCGTCCATGATGCGCGCACCGATCATGCTGTCACCGTCACAGCGCAGGCAGAAGTCTGCATCGAGTTCTTCGCTTGCAACCACATATTCGGTGTATCGTCCGTCTGCAAAGATCGGTTCACCGCAGGCGATCTCGCCAAGCATCGGGATCTTTTTATAAGAAGAAACTTTTTTCTGGACCGGTTTATCCCATCCCATCAGGGTGATCGGAGAAACTTTGGTGGCGCGGGCGATCAGTTCGATGGATTCCGCCGGGATCTTGGTGGTCTCACCGGTGGCGTAGCGCTGCAATGCGGATTTCGGAATGCCGGTCTTGGCGGAGAGTTCACTGTAAGATAAGCCGGCTTTGCTGATCGCGGCTAAAATGCGTTCGGATAACGTTGACATCATGCTGCCTCCTTTAGATTATTTACAGATGCTATCTATCTGAAAAAGGATCGTTTTTTGTTCTGATTTTAGTATAGCACAAAAATCCTAAAAATGCAACACTTTTTAAAATTTTATCCCAAAAATGGGTTGACTTTATGATTGGGATGTGCTATAATAAAGTTGTTCCAAAAATGGGACGGAAAACAAGAAGTAAAATAAATTTTGGGATACAGGAGGAACTTAAAATGGGAGCGTTATTCTTTTTCTTAGCATTCGTATTATTGATTCCGGTTTGTGTGATCGGTGTGGAAGTTTTGGTCCGTTTGGGCATCCTGGATCCGATCGAGGATCCGGCAGAGTGGGATTTCGAGGAGCCGGAAGAAGAAGGTGCAGAGGAAGTCACCTATAAACGTGCAGCGTAAAGTTTTGGTTATTGGAACGTATTGTTATAAGGGAGGAGCAGCAGGTCATGTTTATGTCAGAGTTTGAAATTATTGCGAGTTACCGTCAGGCAAAGTGCAAGTCGCAGCAGATCAGCATTTTAGCGGAAATGAATTTATGTGAGCGTTCGGATATCATCGAGCTGCTGCAGTTAAACGGTGAGATGCCGCAAAAGACTATAAATTCGGTCAGTCAGCGTTGGACGGAGGCAGAGTGCCGTAATATTGAGCGCATGTTGGATGCCAACATGACCACCAGAGAGATTGCTGCGATTTACGGTTTCAAACCGTCGGTTATGTCGTCTACCGTTACGTATCTGCGTGCGCAGGGAAGATTGCAGCGCAGACCGGGGGTACAGCGCGGCAGAAAGCCGATTTTAAGAACGGCATAAAGGAGAAATGGATATGAGTGATATCATTCGACTTGCGACCACGGAGGAATGGGCACATGCCGGAATTATTAAGGCGGGAGATTACTGTTTTCTTGGGTATTGTGTCGGATGTGTGGGCGGACCAATCGAGCAGCAGGTAAGAGCAGCATTTGATGATATGGAGCGAAAATTGTCGTTGGTTGGGCTAACCTTGGAGCATGTGGTGAAGATGGACTGTATGTTTTTGGACATCCATGAGATTCCTGTGATGGAAAAGGTGATCAAAGAACGGTTTAAAGGAAAATATCCGGTGAGAAAATCGTTTCAGACGGCATTTGCCGGAGAAGGTTTACGGTTTCAGGTGGATGCGATTGCGTATATCGGAAAAGGAGAATAAGAGTAAATCGGCTGTTGCAGTTGGCACAGCCGATTTTCTTTGATATTGTAAAAGTATGAAAACTATGATATAATGAAGATAAGGATCGATTAGGAGGGATAACGGTTGCTTGATACCATAATTTTTGATCTGGACGGCACATTACTGGATACGCTGCAGGACCTTGCGGACAGCGTCAATGCGGCACTGGCTGCAAACGGATTCCCAATGCGTACAGTAGATGAAGTCAGACGGTTTGTCGGAAACGGTGTCAGACGTTTGATGGAGCTTGCCATCCCGGAAGGAGAAAAAAATCCGTTGTTTGAACAGACACTTGCGCAGTTTAAGGAGCACTATGCGGCGCATTGTATGGATAAAACCGCACCGTATGAGGGGATTTTGCCGCTGCTCACCGAGCTGAAAGAGCGGGGATATAAGCTGGCGGTGGTATCCAACAAATTCGATGCGGCGGTCAAAGAACTCAACCGACAGTATTTCGGAGAGTTGATTCCGGTTGCAATCGGTGAGAAATCGACGGTCAGAAAGAAACCGGCGCCGGATTCCGTATTTGCGGCGATCGAAGCGCTCGAAAGTGATACGGAAAGTGCGATCTATGTCGGAGATTCCGAGGTGGATATTTTAACGGCAAAGAATGCGGGAATCCCGTGTGCCTTAGTAACCTGGGGATTTCGCGACAAAGCGTATCTGCATGAAAACGGCGGGGAGCTTTTCTTTGATGATGCGGATGCATTGAAAACGTACATAACCGATTCTAAGATCGGATGAGAGGAGAAATTTATATGACCATTTTTGAACTTTACGCGAAGTTGGAGATGCCGCAGCCGATGATCGAAAAGCTGGAGGCGGTTCGCGAGGAGATGGACTTTGCTGCAGTAGAGGATGCACTGGTGCTGATGCTGGATTGGAAAACCGCATACGAAGCACATCAGAAGATCGTTGCGGCATTTCCGGAAGATGAAGGCAGTTTACACTCTATGTGCTGTCAGCTGGAGGTGGTACGCCGTCAGTATGACAAGTATATGGAGATGGGTATTTCCGAGGAGATCTTTGTTGACACCATGAAAGCGTTCACCCGCTTTGTCAACGAGCATTTTGAGAAGTACGGTGAGTATGTTTATGACCGTGACGGCTGGAGTTACCGTCAGGCAAGTATGTGCTTATTCCGTATCGGTCTGTTGGAATATGAGTTTTATGAGTACAAAGGTGAGAAGGTGCTGTCTGTTCATATTCCGTCGGATACCAAGCTGGCAGATGAGAAGGTCGGTGAGTCGATTCAGAAAGCAAAAGAATTCATGGCGAAATTCTATCCGGAGTATGCAGGCTGCAGAATGTACTGTGAATCCTGGCTGCTGGCACCGAAGTTACAGGAGTTATTGCCGGAGACCTCCAATATCGTAAAATTCCAGAAACGTTTTGCAATGTTTGCTGCAGATTATGAGGACAAAGGCTGTGTATACTGGGTATTCAAAGCACCGAAGGATACACCGTTTGAGCAGTTACGTGAGGATACCACCTTACGCCGCAAGATCAAAGAAATCTTGTTGGCAGGCGGCGGCATCGGTTGGGGCGCAGGTTATATCAAGGAATAAAAACAAAGAAGCTGTGGGAAATTTCCCGCAGCTTCTTTTGATTCAGTTGAG
>JBGUUN010000300.1:0-3536 GCA_045133555.1 Oscillospiraceae bacterium | reverse complement strand
GGTAAACCGATGCCTGTGCAAGAACGATCAATAAAAATCCAAGCAGGATCACAAAATATCCAAACACGGTACATTCTCCTTTGCAATTATTTCTAATCAAAAATATTATAACATAATTCAAAATACAGGTCAATCCAAAATTAAAACTCCCCGGCTTTTTTTGCAGACGGGGAGGGTATTTACAGTTCTTTATGATATGCCGATACTGTGATTGCAAGCAGCAGCAGGGTGATAATACCGCCCAAAACAGAGTAGTAATCCAACCCAAACATCAAAGGAAGCAGAGACAGCAATGTTGCCGCACCGGAAACACAGCGCAGGATATGTTTGGCAGCAGCGCTTCCGGTCAAATGATACCAGATCGCAACACCAAACAGGACAACTGTCAAAACTGCGGTCAAAAACGGACCGAAATTGGCATAACCAAACGGTGTCAGCGAAAAATACGGGTATGTTTCGCGGATGATCTCATCCGGTGATGCAGCAAAACGCATTACCGCTCCGTATGGAAGTACCTCTGCTATGATGGCAAGCACCGACATCGCAATGATCGCAAGACGTTTGTTATTCATAGTCAATCCTCCGTTTTTTCTTTCAGGGCACCTGCGATCATATTCAATGCGGCGACGACCACAAAGAAGATCTTAAATTTCGATGCATTGGCCGCCGCCTGCTTTTTCAGGTAATCCATACCCTTGCCGACAGCAAAGACGATACCCGCGATTGCAGCAAATATACCGGCGAAAACGCCGCACAGCGCAATGAGTGCTTTCATCAACAGATTTTCGGTGAAAAACTCTTTGATGGTGCCGCCGAAAATCATAACACCGTTCTTCCCCTTTTTCACACGGTAGGTCGGATTAACATCCTGTGCAAGTTTCATATCCTCACCTTCTCTTTCCGCAAAAAATCCCCGTTCATTCTTTATCACAACAATTTTCGCGATATTTCTTTCTAAATTCAGTTTATCATGCTCTGTGCAAAAAGTCAACGGAATTTATCAATCTTTATCACCGTACAGCAGCGGCTGGATCTGTTTTCCGCAGTAAGCATAGCGCAGCGTCGATGCGATCTTGGAAAAATCCGCAACCAGGCTCGACGGCTTTTCGATGCAGTCATCCTGACCAAACGGTACAAAATAATAATTTTTTCGGTTGAGCAGTGTGCCGAGATTGACCGCTCCCGCCTTCAGCGCATCGTTTGTTGCAATACACAGCACCACCGGCCGCTCTGTACGCAGATGCGATTTGACTGCCATGGTCACCGTCCCGTCAATGATACCCGCAGCCAGCTTAGCCATAGTGTTTCCGGTACAGGGCGCTACCAACAGCAGATCAAACATCTTTTTCGGTCCGATCGGTTCCGCCTGCGGCACGGTCAGGATCGGTTTTCTGCCGCAAATCTCCTCGATACGTCTTAAGTGCGCATCGGCTTTTCCGAATTTGGTATCGGTCAGCGCCGCACGCTCGGATAAGATCGGATAGATCTCATATTCCTCCCGCAGTTGTTCCATTGCCGAAAATGCGCGGGAAAAGGTACAAAAAGAGCCGCACAGCGCAAATCCCAGCTTTAATTTCTCTTGCATACCCATCGCCCTCCTCATGCAGAATACGACAATATATGCATATACTGTCTGCAGAGTGCAAAAAGCGGTCGGATGCCTCCGACCGCTTTTATTTTATTCTTCGCCGTAATAATGGTCCAATACCTCTTTGACAGTTTTCGACCAGACGATCAGGTTTTCCGGACGGTGCGATACGTTGCTGATATCTTTAAGTACGATATCGCACGGACAGCCGTACTTAAAGCACAGCTTGACCGTTTCTTCGATTTCCTTACGGATGACCTCCGGGTCGGTCTTTACCGCAACATTCGCCGGATTCGGTTTTCTCGACAGTACAAAGTCTTTACCGATCTGCTCGGCACATACCTCGACATTCGCCCACGGGGATACACCGATCTTACGCAGATTCGCAAAATTGCGTTTCAACATATCGATCTTGTTGTCCAGCGGCTCACAGCAGCCGTAATAGGTATACGCAAAACGTTTGGACATTTCTTTGGAATAAGCAACGTCGAATTCCTCGTGCATCTCCGGAGAGATGGACCCAAACGACTGTGCCATGGTTCTGAACCAGGTTGCTTTCCAGCCGTCATTTGCCAAGCCGGAAACCTGTGCCGGTGTACAATGCAGACTTAGCGGTTCCGGGGTAACGTGCGAATTCTGCTCTACAAAATCCAAGAAGCCGTTTGCCTGATCGACAAACTTCTGCATGATGGCATGCAGAAATTCCGGACGGTCGTACATATCGTAAAGGATCGGGGTAATACCACGCAGAAAGGTGATATCATCCCACGGTGCAAAACCGTAACAAGCGTGCCCGATCAATTTGACCGGCATGGCATCGCCGAACAGATCGGTGTAGAAATTCATTCTTCCCTCATCGATATCCGGACGAACCGTATATTTACGCTCGACCATTTTGGAAAGCGCTTCTTCGTCCTGCAGTGTATCCAACAGTTCGTGCGACATGATATTGTTTTCATCATCGGTACGGAGAATATTTTCCTTACGCTGCAGACCGTTGGATGTAGCCTCAATGGTCATACTGACAGGCCAGAACGGATAAAAAAGTTCATCGCAGGCAAAATGCTTGATGCGGTATAAACGGATACGCAGATCATATTCAACCGCTCTTGCAGCCTCATCCTCACAGATACAAGTCAGCTCATGATCCATATTCATCTGATACCACGGAACCTCATCGATCAAAACCGGCGGGCGGGTGAAGATCAGATCATTGGTATTTTGCATACGCTGATTGACCTTCTGCTGTTTTTCCGAGGTCGCAAATACCATGTATTTCTTAGCAAGCTCTCTGATGATCTCACGGTCTCTCATGTTCATGGTTTTTCATATCCTTTATTCTTCGCCGTAATAATGGTCCAATACCTCTTTGACGGTTTTTGCCCAAACGATCAGGTTTTCCGGACGGTGCGATACGGTACTGATATCTTTCAGTGCAATGTCATACGGACAGCCGTATTTGATACACAGCTTCACGGTATCCTCGATCTCCTTGCGAATGACCTCCGGATCGGTCTTGACCGCAACATTTGCCGGATTCGGTTTTCTTGCCAATACGAAGTCTTTACCGATCTGCTCAGCGCAAACCTCGACATTCGCCCACGGGGAAACACCGATCTTACGCAGATTTGCAAAGTTGCGTTTCAACATCTCGATCTTGTTGTCCAGCGGCTCGCAGCAGCCGTAGTAGGTATATGCAAAGCGTTTGGAGAGTTCTTTAGTATATGCTACGTCGAATTCCTCGTGCATTTCCGGAGAGATGGTACCGAACGACTGTGCCATGGTTCTGAACCAAGTACCCTTCCAGCCTTCTCCCAAGCCCGAGATCTGTGCCGGAGTACAGTGCAGTTCATTCGGGTTCGTATCGACTTTGGAATATTTCTCGATAAAATCAATACGGGCGGTCCACTCTTCCATCATCTTCTTCATGATCGCATGCAGCAGCTCC
>JBGUUN010000299.1:0-1690 GCA_045133555.1 Oscillospiraceae bacterium | reverse complement strand
GAATACCGTCGTGCGCAGTCCCGGTCCGTCATGCATACAAAAGCGTTGGATCTCGGTCACACGCAATGTCATATCAGTGTTCATTTTGTTCGATCACCATATTCTGCCATTCGCGGCTCAAGGTCACAAAACGCGCATTCCAGCCCGAAACACGCACCGAAAGTGTCTGATAGTCCTCCGGATGCTCCTGCGCCAAACGAAGCAGCGATGCATCCACCACATCGATCTGCAGGAAAAATCCGCCCAGCTTAACAAATCCGCGCATCAGCGAGATGAGTGCCTGCAATCCGTCCTCACCTTCCACGCTCGACGGCAGCAGTCGGATATCCAGTGCCGCACCGATCGGCAGTCTTGTCATATCGGGTTTGCAATACGAGCGGATGATCGAGGTGGCACCCCTTTTATCGGTACTCGGCGTCGGCGAGCAGTTTGCCGCCAATACCTCGCCCTTCTTTCTGCCGTGCGCAGATGCAAGTCGGTCATAAGACCACTCCAGCTGGCGTCCGAAGGTACTGACACCGGCCGCAAAATGATACGGGCTCTTGGCTCTTAACGCGATACAGAGATCCGAGAAATCCGCAAGCAGACGTACCGCGATCGCATCGACCTCATCGCTGTCGTTGCCAAAGTAGACATAGCGATTGCGTACATACTGACGCAGTACCTCGTTTCCTTCCCAATCGTTTTTTAAGATCTCCATGAACTGTGCAAGGGTCAGACGCTTCTCGTCATATACCAGCTTTTTGATGGCATACAGACTGTTGACCGTATCCGCAAGTCCGCCGATATGCGGTGAGCAGACATTATAAACCGGACCGCCCTCCAGATAGGAGAATCCGTTTTCGATACAGCCCTGCTCAAACAACGAAATAACGGTACACGGTGTGCGTTTTTTCCATCTCCAGTTCGGCGGATCGGATCTTTCCAGGTCAAGCCATCTGTTGATCAGGCCGTTGAGCCAATCCAGATATCCGTCAATATCTTTGAGAAGCTGCTGATACAGCTCCTCAAAGGTTTTATAATCCGGCGTACCTTCATAGCCGTTCAAGGTATCTTTCTGCAAGACCTTCAGCGAATCGACCGGATCGTAGCTGAAATAGCTCTTACCCGGGATCTGCACCTCCCAGCAGCCGTCATTGGCAAATTTACGTGCTTCTTCCACCGGATAGCCGTCTTTTACCAGGCCTTCAATGATGGTATCCTCGTTATAGATTGCCAAAAGACCGCCGCCGTAGCGCATCACATCCGCCACTCTGCGCAGAAGCTTCTCATCCGAATTTTTATTCAATCGAACGGTGGTCGGGAAATCGCCGATGCCAAGCTCCTCCAAAATATCGAACACCAGATAGGTGACCTCATTGGTGACTTCGATCCCGTTTTCATCCACACCCGACAGTACGATGTTCTGATAATGCTGCGCATCGCCGCTTTCGATGCTGTCACCGGTGATCCATTCGCAGCCTTTGATGAAGAAATGTGCTAAGATCTCACGGGCTTCGTCCAATGTCAAAACGCCCTTTGCCAGATCCTTTTTAAGGTAATCGCCAAGCAGCCAGTCGATGCGTCCGATGCCCGGCCAGTTGCCGTTTAAGCGTATAAAAGCAAACGCAAACCAAAGGCTCTGCACCGCCTCATAGAAGTTTTGGGCAGGCTCGTACGGTACACGTTTTAAGTTTTCGTAGTTGGCGCG
>JBGUUN010000298.1:0-1716 GCA_045133555.1 Oscillospiraceae bacterium | reverse complement strand
GGTGCAGACAAGGACGAATCGATTGGAAAAGAGAGCTGCAGCTTTTGTGGGTGTATCTCTGTACCGTCGTTGTCCTGCGACTGACGTTTTTCCCGTTTTCCCGCGTCGATGGACAGATTCAGCCGTTGGTATTTGATCCGGGACGGATGGTTCCGCCGCGCATCAAAGTATTGCCGTTTGTATATCTGTTTGACTATCCGACCGTGCGGGAGATTTTATTGAACGTCATTGGCAATTCCGTGTTGTTTTTCCCGTACGGTATTGTATTTCCCATCGTATTCCGCAGATTGGATACGCCCGGCAAAATCATCGCCGCAGGAATCGGTACATCGCTGGGGATTGAACTATTACAGCTGCCGTTTTTTGACCGGGTGTCCGATATTGATGATCTGATTCTGAATACAGTCGGATATCTTGCCGGATACGCAATTCTGCATTGTGTCAGAAACTGCAGACAGAAAAGCAAATCATAAAGAAACAGGAGATAACGAAATCATGAAAATCATAGCAAGCGACTTTGACGGAACCTTATACAGACACAGCGAAATTTCCGCACGCGACAGAGATGCGATCGAACGCTGGCAAGCGGCTGGCAATCTGTTCGGTCTGGTGACGGGACGCGGCGGTGAGATTTACCGTGAGGTAGCGGCGCTCGGTGTTACGCTCGACTTCACGATTGCGCATAACGGTGCGGTCATTCTTGACCGAGACGGCAAAGTGCTCCGTCGGGATGCGTTTGATGCTGCAATTGCGAAAGATTACTACGATTTTGCGTATGATGAGAGCGGTTACACCTTCCAATACGAGAAACCCGATACCTCCAAATATCACGGTGAAGAAACACAGATTGCACTATTGCTTCACACGCAGGAGGAAGCGCAGGCACTTTGTGTTCGTGTCAATGAGCGTTTCGGCGATCGGCTGAACTCATTCACCAACGGTTGGTGGATCAATACGGTTGCCAAAGACATCAGCAAGGCGAGCGGCATTGCGCATTACGCCGAAATCCGCGGTGTCAGCCGTGAAGATATCTTTGTGGTCGGAGATTCGTACAACGATCTTTCCATGCTGGAAGCATATGACGGCTACATTGTCGCAACGGCAGATGCCGGCATGAAGAAGCTGATTCCGAATGTGTGCGAGGATATTGCACATCTGACGGAGATTGCGGGATTATAAATAAGGAAGACACATCCATTGGAGAAGCTCCACAGGATGTGTCTTTTGTTCTTCTATTATATTAGTTCCAGATGCAGAATCGCATCAGAATCGTCGCCGTCTGCGCACGTGTCGCACTGCCAAGCGGATGCAGGGTATCATCGCCGACACCTTGAATCAATCCGCTTTCCACAGACCATTTGATGGCATCTGCCGCCCAATCGCTGACCGTTTGTACATCACGGAACGCGGTAAGATCAGTCTCCGCCGCAGTATCGTGTCCTTTATATGCGGCATATCGGCACAGAATCGCCGCCATCTGTTCGCGGGTAATGATGTCATTCACGCCAAATACGGTTTCGCTGTAACCGTTGACTATGCCTTCGGATGATGCCCAGCGAACAGCCTCGGTATACCATTGATCTGCGGCAACATCTTCAAACCGCATAGAATTCGGTACAACAGGCGAACCTTCCATACGCCAGAGAATCGTAACCGCCATCGCACGGGAAGTTTCGGTATCGGGAGAAAACGCGGTCTCACCGACACCGTTCATCA
>JBGUUN010000297.1:0-18725 GCA_045133555.1 Oscillospiraceae bacterium | reverse complement strand
CTTCGGCTTTGACTTTACCGACTGGTATGATGCAGGTCAATGGCGTGAGGAATACAAGCCGCATTGCCTGCTCGACGGTGATCGGGTGATCGCGAATGTATCGGTCAATTTTATGCCGTTTGAACTGGATGGCGTACAGAAAAACTACATTCAGATCGGTACCGTCATGACCGACCCGGAATACCGCGGAAAAGGGCTTAGCAGAATGCTGATGGAAAAGGTTCTCTCCACCTATCAGCCGGACGGTTTTTATCTGTTTGCAAACGACAGCGTTTTGGATTTCTATCCGAAATTCGGATTCACACCGATTATGGAATACCGCTGCCGGCGTGACTGCAAAGCCGCTGTACCGTACGAAATGCAAAAGCTTGATCCAAACGACCCGCAGATTCCTGCCATGATCGAACAGAGTTTTGCAAATCCGGATGAGATCTCCTCTTTCCGCATGAACGGTAATCTTTCCTTGTATCAATTCTGGCTGGCTGACGGCTATCATGAAATGCTCTATTTCCTGCCGGAGACCGATTCTCTTATCGTTGCGGAGTGCGACGGTAAAACGCTGATGCTGCATCAGGTATTCGGCAAAAAAGCCGTTGATCCCGACCGTCTTGCGGCAGCATTCGGTGCAAAAGAGCTGATCCTCGGCTTCACTCCGCTTGATGTATCCGGCTATGAATGCCTGCCGTATCAAGAAGAAGGCACCACATTATTTATTTTGGGTGATGATCTGAACTGTATCACCGAGCGAAAGCTTATCTTCCCCACTTTAACACATGCATAAAAAAATACCGGGCAGCTTCGATCCGCAACTGGAAGCTGTCCGGTTTTTCATTACCGATATTATTTTAAGTTCAGGTACTCTTTGAGCATTTCCTGAAGAAGCTCATCACGATCAATATGGCGGATCAAGCCACGCGCATTATTATGGGTCGTGATATAGGTCGGATCCTCAGAAAGAATATAGCCCACAATCTGATTGATCGGATTATAATTCTTCTCTACCAGAGCCTCATAGACAGAAGTAAGGAGCTGTTTCATCTCCATTTCATTGTCATTCGGCACAGTAAAGGTCATCGTTTTGTCCAGCATTTGATTTCCTCCTATATATTTCACACTGCGGTTTCCCACATGCTTTTCTTACCTTTTATATTATACCACAGATCAAGACAAATGACAATACCAAAATCATGAATTTTTTATGCACAAAAAGATCCGCAAGAAAAATCCCTCCAAAATGCCCGAATCGGACTGATTTTGGAGGGATTTGCTATTTGATTACTGTTTTAAGGCAATTCCTCTTTCAGCCAGTTTCGCAATCAGCTGATCAACGACCACATTGACCTCTTCGCGGGTCAGAGTCTTGGTCTTATCCGCAAACAGCAGGCGGACGGTAATCGATTTACCGATCTCATCGGTATAGGTGCCGACTGCCTTGTAGCCTTTGAGCAGATTGGTATTTAACATAGAAATCGGCTCTGCGATATTGATGAAGCGATCGGTACGGAAGGTCAGGTCGATTTCCATCTCCGGATATTTGGACGGCTCATCATAGGTAAACGGATTCATGCTCAGCTGTGCAAAAGCATTGACATCCAGCTCTGCGTATACGATAGCAGCTTTTTTATCCAGATTCTTCGCAACGGTCGGATGGATCAAGCCGATCTCACCGATGTTTTGGCAGCCGCAATATACGGTGTTGAGGTTTCTCGGATGCTGATAAGAGTGAGCAGCTTCCTGTTTCTGGAAGGTGACCACACGGTTTTTGATATCGCTGCACATAACTGCTAAGATATCACGCATCTCGAAGTACAGCTCCTCTGCGGATTTTACCTTGCTGAACAGGGTGATGCAGAGTTTCTTCTGCTCATTGCACAGACCGGTCTCCTCGCAGATACCGTTTACAACACGACCGATCTCGAACACGCCGAATTCCGGTGCATAGCCTGTATTATATTTTACCTGGCACAGCTGGGTCGGAACGATGGAACGACGAATGGTCTCGATGTTCGGGTTGGAAGCATTGACCAGCTTCACGTTATCCTCTACCTCGATGCCTAAGTTCTTGTACTCATCGTTATAGGTCCAGATGTAAGAATGCAGCTCATGCAGAGAATAGCGTTTTACAAGCAGATCTTTGATCTTATCCTCTACTTCTTTTTCAACAGCAGCTCTTACCGGGTACAGCGGAGCAACTGCGGTATGAACATCAAAGTTATCGTAACCGTAGATACGGGTGATCTCCTCGATGATATCCGCTTTCATGGTAACGTCCTTGGTGCATCTCCAGCTCGGAACAACAACATCAAATACATCGTCATGCAGCTCAATGCCGAAGCCTAAAGATTTTAAGGTGTTAACGATAGTCTCATTCTCGATCTCGATACCGGTGTAACGGTCAACAAATTTCTTATCGAAGGAGAATGCGATCTGCGGATAATGATATGCGTACTCATCGGTCAGAGCAGAAACAACTTTCGCACCCGGATCGCAATCCTGCATCAGCTTAACAAAACGAGCGATCGCAGTAACGGTCATCTCCGGATCGAGGCATTTCTCATAACGGATGGAAGCGTCGGTTCTGTGTGCCAGACGAACGGTGGATTTTCTGACGGAAACCGCATCGAAGGTAGCGGACTCTAAGGTCAGAGTGGTGGTATCTTCAACGATCTCGGAATCTAAACCACCCATGATACCTGCGATAGCTACCGGGGTCTCATCGTTGCAGATCATTAACATATCTTCGTCGATGTTGCGCTCAACTTTATCCAGAGTCTGGAAGGTAAACGGTTTATCGAAACGGCGGATACGGATCTTGTCCACTTTTCTGGAGTCAAATGCGTGCATCGGCTGACCCATCTCTAACATTAAGTAGTTGGTCAGGTCAGCAAGGAAGTTGATCGCTCTCATGCCTGCATAGTACAGACGGATGCGCATATTGACCGGGCTGACGTTACGGGTGATGTTTTCAACCTGTAAGCAGGAGTAACGCTGGCAGATCGGATCTAAAATCTTCATGTCTACCTGCGGCAGTGCATCGTATTTGCTTAAATCAGCAACTTCCAATGCCTTGAACGGTCTGCCAGCCAATGCAGCAAACTCACGTGCGATACCGTAGTGACCCCATAAGTCCGGGCGGTTGGTCAGAGATTTGTTATCGACCTCGAATACGATATCATCGATTGCATACAGAGATTTGATATCGGTGCCGTTTGCAACATCCTCGAAGATCTCCATGATGCCGCTGTTGTCATCGCTGATGCCGATCTCGCTCTCGGAGCAGCACATACCGTGAGAGGTATAACCTGCCAGTTTTCTCGGAGCAATGGTGATCTCACCGATCTGTGCGCCGAGTTTAGCGAATGCGGTTTTCATACCGACACGAACGTTCGGTGCGCCGCAGACAACGTCTACCGGCTGCTCATCGCCTGCATCAACTTTTAACAGGTGCAGTTTTTTGGACTCCGGATGCTCCTCAACAGACAGGATCTCTGCTACAACAACACCCTTTAAGTCCGCACCTTTCATGAAGATTTCGTTTTCCACCTCTGCAGTGGAGAGAGAGAATTTATGGATCAGCTCGAGCTTATCCAGACCGCGAAGGTCAACGAAGTCCGAGATCCAGTTCATAGATAAAAACATTTACAGTAACCTCCTCTTGTCAACGCTCGTCGGTAAACTGAGACAGGCTCTTCAAGCTGCCGCTGTTTAAGTCACGGATATCTTTGACGCCGTATTTCATCATTGCCAGACGGGTTAAGCCTAAACCGAATGCAAAGCCGGTGTATTCCTCCGGATCGATGCCGCCTTCAATGAGTACGTTCGGATGGATCATGCCGCACGGACACAGCTCTAACCAACCGCTGTGTTTACAGGACGGACAGCCTTCACCGCCGCAGATGAGGCAGCTGACATCCAGCTCAAAGCCCGGTTCAACGAACGGGAAGAAGCCCGGACGCAGTCTTACTTTAACCTCTTTGCCGAATACTTCGGACAGCATGGTTTTCATGAAGAAGATCAGGTTGGAGATGGAGATATTTTTATCAACCATTACGCCTTCCATCTGGAAGAAGGTGTTTTCGTGGCAAGCGTCGGTTGCCTCGTTACGGAAACATCTGCCCGGGAAGATCGCTTTGATCGGTTTACCTTCGTTGATCAGCGCATCGCGATATTTTTTGTAGATCGCATTCTGTGCTGCGGAGGTCTGGGTCTTTAAGAGCTGACCGTTGGTCAGATAATAAGTATCCTGCATATCTCTTGCCGGATGGTGTTTCGGAATATTTAAGGACTCGAAGCACTCATAGTCACTTACGATCTCGCTGTAATCCTCAACAACAAAGCCCATGGATTTGAATACGCGCTCACAGTCACGCTGTACCAGAGTGATCGGATGGTAAGATCCGCGGTCTAAATCAGCCGGCATGGTGATATCAAATTCCGGCATGGATTCGATCTCACGAGCGAGTTCTTTTGCTTTGATCTCCTCGGTTTTTGCAGCAAGCAGTTCGCTTACTTCATTTTTTAACAGGTTTACTGCCTGACCGAAGTTTTTCTTTTCTTCGCCGCTTAAGCCCTTCATATCTTTGAGCAGACCGGTAATGGTACCTTTCTTACCCAGCAGCTGTACACGCAGCTCATCGAGTGCTTTGAAATCGGCAACCTCTGCCAGTGCCGCTACGGCAGACTGACGAAGCTGTTCGAGCTGTTCATTCATTGGTATTTCCTTCCTTTCATACAACCTTACGTTGCATCCGTTTCTTCCTGTAAAATAAAAAAGCCCGTATCCCACCCTTGGGACACAGGACGATCATAAACCGCGGTACCACCCGTATTTTCAGCTATCAGAAGCCAACACTCCTTACCCGGTAACGACGGGAACCTCGTTGCAGCCTACTGTACCGTTTCAGCCGCACCACTCACAAGTGAACTTCAATCATACCCATATCTACGGCATTTTCAGCATCAGCCGCTCTCTGTCAGACAGATGTATCATCTACTCTCTTGATCCGCGTGTTTCATCATTTTACAGTTGTCATCGACCATTATAGCACACTCCAAACAAAATTGCAAGCTTTTTTTACAAAAAAGAGAAGGAGATTTCTCTCCTCCTCTTCCGGTGATTCAGCAGCAGCCGTTATTGCAGCCGTTGCCGCATCCGCAACCGCAGCCGCCGTTGGTATTATTGCTTACCGCATTGTTTCCGCAGCCGCCATTGTTACCGCAGAAGTACCAGAGGATCAAAATGATGATGATCCAAGAACAATTGTTATTGCCGCAGCCGTTAAACATAGTATCGCTCCTTTCGGTCTATCTTGACCCGGATCGGTTTGGCGGGAAAGGTTTCTCCGCCGACGGAAACGATACGTTTCCGTCTGTCACATACTATGCGGTTTTATCGGTTTGGTGCAGCTACTGCAAATCAATGATCGAGATATTTTCCGCTAAGATATTGCTCTCACTTAAGACAAGCTCTTTGATCTGGGTCGCTTTGGCGGAATCCATCGCATCACAGCGTACAACGACATTTGCGGTATCTCCCGACAGGTAGACCATGCACTCCTCAAAGCCTTTGGAGCGAATGAGATTCTCAATTGCGGTCTCCGACTCGATGTTATCCGACAGGCGCAGTGCCTGATCGCTTGCGGCAGTTTTGGATGCATCATCTGCATTTTCATCGTTTAAGATCAGCGAGATGGTATCGATCGCTTCATCTCTTGCCTGCAGCTTTGCCAGGGTTGCTCTGGCAAAATAATCCTCTGCGCTGATGCTTTTGGCATCTACCAATTCGGTTTCACCGAGTGTCTTGCTGTCCGAATCCGACACATCGAGCACTCCTTCATCAGCCGAAGTAATCACCGCCGTTTCCGTCTCTGTAACGATATCCGATTCGAGCTTTGCGGTGATATTATAATCCTGTGCGTCTGTTTTTGAAAAAATCCAGTTGACATAAACCGCAGCCGCCAACACCAGTACCAAAGATGTTAAAACGATCTGTTTCTTTCCAATGATCATACTTGCTTTCATACCCTTGCCCTCTCTCCTTTGTAAATATGCTATGCCAGCGGTAAAACGCTGATATCCGCCGCTGAGATTCCTAAAGCCGCACGCAAAAGTTCGGTCACCTGTCGGCAGACCACCGGGTCATCTCCTCCGGCACATACCACCGCCGCCCCACTTGCCTTCGGCAGCAACCGCTTTACAGCAAGCACCCCTTGCTTTCCCCCACTGTCGGAAACCAAAAGATAGGACTCGCTGTAATCTCTGCTCTGATCCTCCGAATGTATATCGGTATTCTCATTTTCTTCCTTTAAATATTGATATTCAACGCTGTTTTCAAAAGTCAAAAGCAGCTTGACGCTTCCGACCCCCTTAATATCCGAAAGCATTGCGGTCAATTCCTCGGTCACAGCCGCTTTATATTCCTCCGTCTCAGCCTTTAAGTCCGGCTGATTCGGTGCTGCCGTCTCTTTATTTTCAATACCGGGGAGCAAAAGAAATATCAGTCCAACCAGAAGCACAGCTGCGGCAACCGATGTTTTATGCTGTTTACACCATATAAGCCACTTCATCCCACATCACCGTCCGAAAGGATGATCTGCGGTCTTACGCCATATTCATCCTCAATGATATCCGCCGCAGCCATTGCATCCTTAGCCGTCGTCTCAACAACGACTCTACTGATTTCTATGCTGCCATCCGTGTTAATATGCAATTCTACCTGCGCTTTTTTCACCTTTAATCCTCCGTTTCTGAGTGTCAGTACCAACCGATCGGACAAGGCATTTTCTGTCAGCGTTACGGTTTTCTGCTTTGCGGCTATTGCCGTCTGCTGTTGTTTGACCGTCATTCTATCGTTCATATCCGGCATGATATCCCACTCACATTGTAAGATCGCATACAGCATTGCCGCAGTGAAAAATACACCTGCGCATCCCTTTACCGCATTCGAAAGTCCTGTCTTCGGCAGCAGAAAAGAAAACAACATCGACAGTAAGCTGCAGCCGCACAGCATCATACCGACCTGCCTGATCGTTTCCATTTTTATCCTCCCATCGCCGCAGCAAGCATCGCAACGGAAATGATCATTGCAGCTGCCGCACACAGCATGATTCCAAGCAGCAGCCCGACACCGCTTCCCAAAGCAGCAAACGCCCGCTTTGCGGCATCCAAATGAAATAAAATCGCTGTGATCTGTCCCGCCTTAACCACCATCAATATTGCAATCACCGACAGCACTGCCGGCAAAAACAAAAGCAAAAGTGCTATGACGGCAAAGCTGCCGGCAGAACTCTTTAATATCTGCAAACAGCCGGTCACGGTGGACAATGCATCCGAAAGCTGTCCGCCTACCACCGGTATCAAGGTACTGACAGCAAGTTTTGCTGTTTTCATTCCAAGCGAATCCGCGCTTTGTACGATCAGCTTCTGGACACTCAAAGTCAGTGTAAAAAAGGACATCACAATGCCAAGACTCCAGCTTATCGCAGAAGAAACCGCTTTTGCGATCTCATCGGTGCGGATCAGATCTCCTGCCGCAGAGACAAAGCAAAGAGCGATATATACCGAAAGTGCCGGAAGCAGCAGTTCATTCATCAATTTTGTTACAATCGAAGCAGTTGCAAACGCTACCGTCTGTATTCCGGCGGCTGCTGCACTTTGTCCGGTTGCCGCAAGGATCCCCGCATATGCAGGTAAAAAGCTTTCGGCAAATCCGTTGGCGGTTTCAAACACAGCTTTGATCTGACGCAGTAATCGGATCATTGGGGCGCCAAGCAATCCGCCGCAGGCCACCGTCACGAAAAGATCTCCGGGGACAACCGCAGTCCCCACCGACAGCATCTGCATCAGCAAGGAAAGCAGCAGCATGCCGATCAGACTTGCCAGAAGTTTTGCCGGCTGTTCCCATTTTTCTTTGATCTGCTTAGCGAATATCTCCCACAGCACGGTCATATCCGCATCTGTCCAAGCGGAAACATCTTTTGGGTCCAATCCCACCGCATACAAAAATGTCAATGTTGTATCATCCAACACCTCTGCCGACTGTGCCATGCCGCTTTCTTCATATAATTCCTGCAGCGTATCCGTATCTGACGCATACACCGGAAGCGAACAGACACAGACAAGTAAAATACAAAGTAAAAACACCGTCTTTTTCATACCAGATTGATCCCGATCAGATCTTTTGCAAGTACCAATAAATCGTTTACAAAGGGCAATATTGCGATCAATACCGCCACCCTGCCTGCAAGTTCCACCTTAGATGCCAATGCGCCCTGTCCCATATCCCTGCAGATATCCGCTCCAAGCGCGGTGATCCAGCAAAGTCCTATCATCTTGATCGCAGCGATCAGGTAGGTTTGATCCAAGCCCGCAGTATCAGACAATGCAGCAAACACTTCTATGATCGGATCGGCAGCACCGCAGACAAACAATAGAATTACAGTGCCGCATAAGATTGCCGTTGCTGCTGCATACTCCGGATAGAATTGCTTGAGCAGCGTGCAGATCACCGCTGCGATCACAGCAAGCCCTATCACCGAAACGAGTTCCATAGATTTGACCTCACAATCCGAAGATATTCTTGACCGAATCAAACAGTGTTCCGATCTGCGACACAACGATCATCATGACCGCCACCAATCCGATGAGAGCAGTCATCATGGCCTGATCCTCTCTGCCGGAGCGGGCAAGTACCTGATATAACACCGATACAATGATTCCAATCCCCGCGACCTTAAATATCAGATCCACATTCATTTCATCCTCCTACGGCCGCCACAGCAGCAATCCGACCCCTAAGCCGCACAGCAGTCCGATTTTGACCGACGCATCTCCGTGCACCCGGTTTTGCTCGGATGCATATTCTTTCCGCTGCTTTAACGCCTGTGCCAATTCCGCATAGGCATCGCATACGCCAAGATAATCCAGATTTCCAAGCAGCAGCACCGTTTTTCGTATCAAGGCGGCATCCATTTCGCACAACCGCTTTTCCGCACGAAACGCCGCACATTCCCTTTCCCATGCCGCATACAGATCCTCTCCCGCATCCACCGCTGTCAATACTGCCTGAAAACAGGTCAGCACCTTTCCCGCGTCGCTTTTGGCTGCTTTTTCCAGCAGTTCCGGCGTACCAAGCATTTCACTACGCAAGGCATACTGCATCTGACAAACCAGATCGTATGCTGCCGACAACACCTTTTCTTGACATCGCATCCGGCGCTTGACGCATATCCCCCATCCCAAACAGAATATGACCGCAATGATCGGAACTGCGAGATTCATAGCAGCACCTGCTCGATCGGTTTGATGTAGCGGATCTTCCCCGGATGATTACCGTCAAGCAGCACAACATGATCAAAGCAGCCGCTTTGCAGCAGACTTTTTCCGAGTCGGCTGCCCGAAAGCTCAGCAATATTTGCCGCATGTACCGTTGCCGCCGTTTTGACACCGCAATAAAAACTATCCTTGATCGCATCCAATTCCGGTTCTCCTGTCAGCTCATCCAATACGATAAGCTTGGGAGACATGGTGCGTACCGCCATCTTGGCAGCAAGTGCTTTCGGATAACCGGTGAAGCAATCGGCTTGTACGCCAAGTGCAAACTGCGGTACACCTTCCGACATCGCACAGATCTCATTTCGCTCATCCAAAATGGATACTTTATAATACCCGCCGCAGCATTCGCCATTGGATACCGCACGGGCAAAGTCTCTCAGTACGGTGGTTTTACCGCTTGCAGGCGGGCCGACGATCAAAAAAGAAAGTAATTTATTCTTATCATTGCACATACGGATCAACGGATCGGCAAGGTGCTGTTTTTGTCTTGCAATGCGCAGATGGATCGCCTGGATCTTACTGATCCGATAACCGTAGCCGCTTCCCTCGGTTTTGATGTAACTGCCGCAGAAGCCTGCCCGATGTCCGCCCTTTAAGGTCAGAAATCCTTCGTGCAGCTCCGCTGTATGCGTATGAATGGAATAGTCTGTAAAGCGTCGGAGCATCTCGTCCATATCCTTGCGTTCGATACGATAAGACGGTATCTTATGATAATCGCTCTCCATGACCCGTCCGATCTGTTCCGAACCGGACACAAAATGACATCCTCCGGTCAGATTCAGCACGATCGGCTGTCCGATGCGAAAGCAGATCTCGATACAACGGGATTTGCTTTTCTCGTCCACCCCCGATAAGATCCGCATCAACTGCGGCGGTAAACAACTGATGGCCTGCATATATGCCTGCATCTTCCTCATCCTTTCTCTGTTTCATGTTGATACAATGTATGTCCCGTATGAGCGAATTATGCACAAGAAATTTATGTTGTTTTTTCGTATGCTCGGTATTGATTTTTGTGCAAAATAGTGGTATACTAAAAACTACAAAGACGAATTACAGCCAAAGTGATTACTTTGGCTTCAGAAAGGGAGATATTATGAAAAAAATCGGTATTCTGACCAGCGGCGGCGATTGCCCGGGTTTAAATGCGACCATCCGCGGCGTTGCAAAAGCATTATACGAGATCTATCCGGACGTTAAGATCTACGGTATCCGCGACGGCTACTACGGCCTCATTCACGGCGATTATATCGAGATGCACCAGGAGGACTTCTCCGATATCTTAACCCGCGGCGGTACCATTTTAGGTACCCACCGTACCCCGTACAAGATGATGCAGGTCATTGAGAAAGACAATATCGATAAAGTTGCCAACATGAAAAAGACCTACAAAGATCTTGGGCTGGACTGCTTACTGACCTTAGGCGGAAACGGTACGCACAAAACCGCAAACCTGCTCTCCGAAGAAGGCTTAAACATCATCGGCTTACCGAAAACCATCGACAACGATATCTACGGTACCGATTTCACCTTCGGTTTCCATACCGCAGTTGACCTTGCTACCGAGGTTATCGACCGCGTTCATACCACCGCGGCTTCCCACAAACGTGTTATGCTCATTGAGATCATGGGTAACAAAGCAGGCTGGCTGACCTTATATGCAGGTCTGGCAGGCGGTGCTGACGTTTTATTACTGCCGGAGATCCCGTACGATGTTGACAAGATCTGCGAGGCGATCGACAAACGTGTTGCAGCCGGCAAACATTCCACCATCATTGCAATCGCTGAGGGCGCTATGAGTGTGGAAGAATCCAAGATGAAGAAGAAAGAACGTGCAGCTTACCGTGCGGAGCGCGGCGAGACCACCGCTACCAACCGTTTGGTCAAAGAAATCCAGGCTCGCACCGGTGCAGAGACCAGAGCTGTTATCCCGGGTCATTTCTTACGCGGCGGTACCCCGTCCGCATATGACCGTGTTCTTGCTACCCAGTTTGGCGTATACGCTGCTGATCTGGTTCGCAAAGAGAAATTCGGTGTAACCGTTGCTCTCTCCGGCAACAAGATCATCCATAACAAACTGTCCGATATCGCCGGCGTTCCGAAACTGGTTCCGACCGATCATCAGATGATCAAGGTTGCTCGTGCAATGGGTCTTTCCTTCGGTGACTGATCTAAAATAATAAATACCCGAGCTTAAATCGCTCGGGTATTTTTAACATTCTAAGTTTTGCAAAAGTGCGGTGATTTGATGGGTACAATCTGCTATTCTGGTCGATGCTTTGCGCCAATCATCCGACAGCGGCAAATAAATTTTATCGTTCGCTGTCGAACCAAGATCCCAACTGCCATCATCCAGTCTATGCGCATTGATCCAATCTACTGCAAAATGCAATTCATTTCGAGCAGTTGGATAAGCCGCAAGTAGTTCTAAAGCAGCAAGATAACGGCTGGTTTCTTTACCGCCAAAATCGTTTGGCGGAGTACAGATCGGTTTATCGTAAATATAATAGATGCCTGTCGGATTTTGGATCAAATGCTTCACAAACAAACGCTCGGTTGTTTCATTCAACTCCCCAACCAACAGCGACACAGGATAGTATGTTTCCATGCGGTTGATTCTGCCGTATTGCGGGCAAAGAATCTTACGGTATGCGGTCTGATATGCCGTATGGTCATACACACCGTTTTCAAATGCCGCAGTGATGACTGCCGCCCACTGTTTTGCGATCGCATTGGCGGTCGGATTTTCAAGTGTAAATCTGCGGATATCGGTCGCAAGCATCAAGTTCAAAAAGACATTCCAATCCGAAACCTTTTCCCTTCGGTCCGGAACGGTGTTTTTACCAGAAATACACATCTCCATATAGCCAACTGCTTTTTTGATCGGTGCATCCGCAAGCGTGAACCCCAATCGTTCCAAACGACGCAGTGCAGATTCGGTGGTCATGACCGAATCTCCTTTAGTTGAAAGTGAATGAAAATCACCCCAGCTGCCATCTTCACGCTGCAAATCAATGATTTTTCTCGCCCATTTTCCGTCTTTATACATTTTGACACCTCCACCCTGTTTTCAGTATAGCACAAATCCCCTCAAATTGCAAACCGCCGCTTCCAATAGGAAACGGCGGTTAACTTATACATTTTTCATTTTCTCGATATAGTCCAGTCCGTATTCATCCTCGCCCTGCAGCAGCTTGATTGCAGCAAGTGTGGACAATAGCATCGGGTCCATCACATTCAAAATCGCAGCATCCAAACCGACTGCCGCCGCCATAGCAAGCATCGTGGCATTGAGCACTTCTCTGCCCGGCATACCGAATGAGAGATTCGACAATCCGCATACGATATGACACTCCGGAAATAACGCCTTACATTCTCTGATCCGATCAAGTACATTTTTACCCGATTGATCGTCTGCCGCAATGCTGCCGACAGCAACATCAAGATAAAGATTTTCCATCGGAATACCATGCCGTTTTGCACGGTCAACCAGTAAGCTGATATCCCGCATCCGATCACGGTCGGTCGGCATACAGATCACGCCGCAGTTTATTTTTGCGGCAAGCTCCCATACCCGGAAAAACTTTTCCTCGCTTGTGACCGAGTTGATCAGCAGTTTTCTGCCCTTGCAATGCTCAGTCACGGTAAGGATGGTATCGACATTCTGTGAATCGATCGAGATCCCCGCATCGGAATGCTCTGTCACCAGATCACAAAGCCACAGCATCCGCTCGGTTTCTCCACTTGTGAACATTGCCGTGTTGATATCCAGATAGTCCGCCTCATGCTGTGCTTTGATCCAGTCGATCAAGATGTTTTCATCGCGGGTAAGCATAGCCTCATAACTGCTTTTGATCGAACTGTTTAATTTCTCACCGATCAGGATCATAGCATCACCAGATCGAGATCTTCTGACCGTCATCGCAGACGACCGCACCCTCAAAAATCTCGGTCAGAGAATCCTGATATTTCTTCGGTTCGGTCAGCGCCGGACTGTAATGGGTCAGCCACAGACGTTTTGCGTTGGCTTTGCAGGCAAGCTCTGCCGCCTGCGAAAATACCGTATGACCGCGCGCCATCATCTTATCCACATTGTCAAGATCGCCGTACATACCTTCACAGACCATCAGATCGGAATTTTTCGCAAAATCCGCCATCTCATCAAAGCAAACGGTATCGGTCATATAGGTCACGATCAACGGCGTTCTCTCACCCATAGTGACATCGGCGGTGGTATAAGTCTTACCGTCAATCGAAACGGTATCGCCGCGATGCAGCTGCTGCCAATATTCCTGCGGAATGCCGTTTTCCCTCGCTTTATGCGGATCAAAGATCGGCAGACGGTTTAAGGTAAAACGGTAGCCAAGACACGGCATGGTGTGACGCATTTTCAAAATATCCACGGTAAATTCGTTCCAATCCAGCGCATTCATCTCCTCGGTAAATTCGATGACCTCGACCGGAAATTTGAACATCGGGCATACACAGCAGATGCCGTTGATGACATGCATCATGCCTTTCGGACCGCAGATGGTAAGCGGTGTGGTTTTACCGCAGTTACTTAAGGTCAAAAGCAATCCCGGCAGACCCAAAATATGATCGCCGTGGGTATGGGTGATCAGTATGAGCTCCAGACGGGCAAGCTTTAAGTCGCTTTTTTCCAAAGCAACCTGTGTGCCCTCTCCGCAATCGATCAAAGCGGCACGGCCGTTATATTCCAGCCAGAAGCAGGTCAGCGAACGCTGCGGCAGCGGCATCATACCGCCCGTACCTGCAAGGCAAAGATCAACCATTTGCATTTCCTCCTTTTATCGTTTTTGTATTTCTGTCATTATATTCAAACATATCGTTTCAGTTATTCAAAAGCAAACCGTCGATCCAATCAAACAGCTCTTTCAAGTCATAGTTACCGCTATGAGGTACGCCCCACGGCAGTCTATAATCCACCGATTTGCCGGTTTCTAGCAATTTCAACACAAACATTGCTGAGATTGCAAACGAAGTATCGCGGTCCGCCGCACCGTGACGGATGCGCCAATGTTTTACGCATCCTTTATTCTGCGTAAAATTCATCGGATTCATCAATGCGACCTGCGCTTTCGGTGCAATCTCCCCTGCATCATCACCGTTTTGCTGACCGTATTCGGTAAAATGTCTTGCAAATACTTCTTCGCTGCCGAACAGCTCATTTTCTGCTGTGTTCAGCCCAGTACCGTCAAAAGAAGGCGGTGTTTTCAAACGGGTGATAAATGCATTGTATTTTTTGAAATCCACCGATCCGGAACAAATCGATATTCCGGCATCCAGCGGGATATCGATACCGTATTCTGCGGCTTCTCTTGCGGAATCCAAAAGCAGCGACTTTACATATTCCGCAAAGCTGCCGTTACCGTTTTCATCTAATATAAGTGTCTGCCCATCGCAGACAAGCTCTAACGAATTGACATATTCAGAGAACATCATACGCAATTCCCGGCTGTACTGCTTTTGTGCCTCACTATGCTTGATCACACCGGACCAATGATACGAGACACCCAGATCACCGTACTGCCACTCATATGCAGTGTCGGAGTTTTCCAGATTGATGATCGGGCAGTAACAGGAGGATGCAAAGATCGCATCGCTTCCCTCATATGCGCCCAGTTCTCTCAAATACGGTTCATACTCCGGTGCATCGCCGGCAGTTCCCAGCAAAGCTGACATGGCTCCGCCGGCACTGGTACCGTTGGAGATGATCTTCTGCTTATCGCCCGGGATCGTATCTCCGAGGGCTTTGATAAAACGCACCGCCGCTTTTAAGTCCACGATATCCGCAGGTGCTTTTCCGATATAATTGCCGCTTTCATCGACGGTCGTTCTTCCTCTGGCACCTGCAGAGATCACCACATAGCCATGCAGCAGTGCAGCTGCATGGCCGTCCGGCTCCCCTTTTTCATCAACGGTCACTTCACACGGAGAAGCTTCCATATATCCGCCGACCGCATTCGGGAAAAAGATCGGTGCGGAAGATGCGTCATACCGTCCGATACGCTCACCGCCAAAATATGCTTCCGGAACATAAATGTTCAAAACCTGCAGCGAACTGACCGGATGCTTGACATACGGAATGCTGCGATAGGCACGGTATAACATCGTACCTTGGTTACTGCGAACTGTTTCAAGCGTATAGGATGTCAGCATGATGTGTCATCTCCCTAAAAGAAAATAAAAGGCTTGTCGAATCGACAAGCCTTTTGGTCGAGGTGACAAGACTTGAACTTGCGGCCTCTGCGTCCCGAACGCAGCGCTCTACCAAACTGAGCCACACCTCGTTGTTTTATTCGGTTTTTCCCTACGAGCAATATTCTATCACATTTTAAGACAAAAAGCAAGCCCTTTTTTACATTTTTTTCGCTTTCTAAGATTACTACAGAAATTGTGCGTTTTTGCGCTATTTTTTTACATTCATGTAAAAGGATGTTGAAAAAGCCCGGTAGTCCGGGCTTTTTTTATTTCAACAATTGCGGAAAAAGGCTGTAAAGGATGCCGCCTACCACACCGCAGCCCGCCATAACCAAGATCGGACTCGGTTTGAATTTACGCAGCCAGAAAAGTGCCAGTGCAAACAAGCTCAAGGCAACAAAGTTTACGGCAGAAATCTCGGTGGAAAAACCGGTCTCTCCCCAAATTGCGGTAACAAAAATAGAAATACCTGCCGATGCGATTAAAGCGACCACCACCGGACGAAGTCCCGCAAGCACACCGTCGATGACTTTGAGTCCGCGGTATTTATTATATAAAAATGCCAGGGTCAGAGCAATGATGCTCGATGGGAACACACATCCCAGTGTAGCAATCACTGCACCGGGAATTCCTGCCACCTGAATGCCGACAAAGGTCGCTGCATTGATCGCAATCGGGCCGGGAGTCATCTCCGCAATGGTGATCACATCGGTAAACTGCGTCATAGTCAGCCAACCGTTTATGTTCACTACCTGCTCACGGATGAGCGGCATTGCGGCATATCCACCGCCGATGGAAAACAGTCCGATCTGAAAAAAGCTCCAAAGAAGTTTGAGATAGATCATTTCTTCTCCTCCTTCCGATCAAAGACCGTCACTCTCAGTACACCGATCACAGCACAGACCAGAATAACATACATCACATTGATCTTAAGGATAAAATTTGCCGCAAAGGCAAGTACCATCAATAGTACAGAAATCCATTCCTTTTTCTTGACGACCTTACCGCCCATATTCAGCACCACATCACAGATGACTGCGGCAATTCCCGACTGCATTCCCTTGAGTACGGCACTTACTACCGGATTGGTTCGGAATGCCTCATAAAACAGCGAGATAACCGACAGGATGATCAGCGGCGGTAAAACGGTTCCGAAAATTGCGGTCAGTGCGCCCGGGATACCGGCAAGACGGTATCCGACTAAAATTGCGGCATTCACCGCGACCGGTCCCGGCGAGGACTGTGCAATGGCGGCATAGTTGAGCATCTCCTCTTCTTCCAGCCATCCCATCTCGTCGACAAATTTCTTTTTCATCAGAGGGATGATCACAAATCCGCCGCCGAAGGTAAATGCACTTAACGAAAAAGTGGAAGTAAAGAGCTTAACGTATTGTTTCAGCGTGAGTTTATTTCGTGTTGAAGTTTCTTTCATCATACCTCACCCATTGCCCTGCACTGCTCCATCAATTCCATGGTATACAAGGTTTCCTCGATAGAAACCGGTGCATCGCCGTTTCCGCCGAAATAATCCGCACAGGTTTCATAGTAATCCAGCGCATCGGTCGGCAGGATCGGGATCTGTTCGGTTTTCCACGGAATCACCTCAGACGGATATGCACGTCCCGGTGCGGCAAGACCTTCATCCACCGTACGCTCGGACAACTCCTCCGGGACAAAATACTTCACCAGATATTCCGGCTCATTTGCATAATTGATGCCAAAGCTCATAGCGCCGTGCTTACCGAATACCATCAGCGGGCAAAGCGGCAATGCTGCAGCCTGATTGATGGTAACATCCAGAACAATGCCCTTTTCGGTGACCATCATGGTGCGTACCATATCCTCGGCATCGCCCAGACCTGCAACGTTACGCATACTGCAGATCATATTTTTCACCTTATCCTGCGCCAAATAAACGGCCTGATCGATATGATGTGCGCCATAGTTATTGAGCATACCGCCGCCGTGTTTCTTGAATGCCTGCCAGTCATTACGGCGGACATACTGACAGCGGCAGCAGCGAATCTCGGTCAGCTCACCCAAAATGCCGGAATCGATGATCCGTTTAGCGACCTGTGTATCAGAGGTAAAGCGGTGCGGCTGATATACGGTAAGTTTTTTGCCATACTGTTTTGCTGCATCGGCAATGCGTTTTGCAGATGCCAGATCATAGGACATCGGCTTATCCAAAAGCACGTCACAGCCTGCCGCAAATGCTGCAAGCGTCTGTTCTTCGTGGAACATGGTCGGTGAAGCAATAACCACCAGATTAGGTTTCTCGGCCTCTAACATTGCAGTATGGTCGGTATATCCTCTGACATTATAATTATCTTTTGCTTCGTTTAAACGTGCTTCCAGCGGGTCAACAACAGCAACAAGACTGTATTCGCAATGGCGCAGAATCTCCGGCAGATGAAACTGCCAGCCGATGCGTCCCAGACCGATGAGTGCGGTTTTTATCACAATAATCCCCCCAATGATTTCTTATCACCATTGTACACCATTTTAAGGGATTTGTAAACAGGAAAATCCGGACGGTTACCCGTCCGGATCGGATATCAGACGCTTATGCGTATGTTACATCTGACTATTTCCTTTGCAGATCAGCCATTGATACACGAATGACTGTGGATATAGAACTCCTCCTGGCTTGGCTGCCAGCACTTCTCCTTCGGCGGAAAAGCTGCATCAAAAGCGGCTGCGGCTTCTTCATCCGCACATACTTCACCAAAGGAACTCTCGCAAAAATACCAGCGTCTGCCGTCAAGAACGCCGGCTTTCAGTTCTTTCACCATTAAAGCTGCAGGAAACCTATCGCCTTCAAGACAGATATTGTATTTTCTGCTGCTCTTAAAAACTCTGCCTACATAGTTATCCGGATTGCCGAAAATCAAGACAACATCATAACCCATTTCTACGGCCACTCTGAATGAATGCCCGATCAACATTTTGCTGTAACCTTTTCGCTGATGCGGCGGTGCAACGCTGAGCGCTCCGAAGGACAGGCACGGTTTTACATTGCCATCCGAATCAACGAGTTTGCTCTTTGTATACATAATATTACCGATAATCTCGCCGTCTGATCAATCCTCCGCATCGGGATCGTAAATACAGGCTTTCAGGCATTTCCCGCAACGGATACAGCCATCGTCAATCTGTGGGACAGGAAC
>JBGUUN010000296.1:0-8005 GCA_045133555.1 Oscillospiraceae bacterium | reverse complement strand
GCTTCGATACAGTTATAGCTTAAATTACCCGACTCAAAACGTCTTGCGTGCGGGTACCATTCCAGACGGTCGAATTCGGTGGTGATCGACGGCGGTGCCACATGGCTTACCGTACTCTGATAACCCGCATAGCACGGGATCACGTCTTTTACGATACGGTCGGAGCAATAGACAAAGCCCGCACCCAATGTACCAAGCAAGCCCTTATTCGAACCGGCAGCCAGATAGTCGATCTGAAATTCGGTGACATCCAGTTTCAGTCTGCCGAGTGCCTGGATCGCATCCACCGCAAAGATGACCCCTTTTTCGCGGCAAGCCTCACCCAGACGCTTTAAGTCTGCGGCATATCCGGTGGAAAACTGTACCGCAGATACGATCAGTACACGGGTGTGTTCATCGATCGCAGCGATCATATCCTCGGTCGGGATCTCGCGGTCTACCGATTTGACCACCTTTAACTCCACGCCGTAGCGCTCATGCACACCGATCCACGGGAACAGTACCGACTGATGCTCCTGATCGGCGATCACGATATTATCGCCAGGCGCATAGGTCAGACCGTTTGCCAAAATCGAAATACCCTCTGCGGTATTCTTGACAAATGCGATCTCATGCGCTTCCCTTGCACCGATCAGTTTTTGCAATTTCGGACGGGCGTTATTGACGATCTCCCACGCACGGGATACGATGTCCATACCGAAGTTTGCAACATAATCGTCCATAAATCTGCGATATGCGTCCTGCACGCGTTTCGGCGGCATGACCACCGAGGATACATTCAAGAACACCGCATCACCCAAAAAGCCGTATTCTTTCTCGATCAATTCTTTATTTAACATAAACAAGCTTCCTTCCGTATCAAAAAAGAGCCCTGCCGGAATCGGTAGGGCTCTTATAACGTTCAAATGTATAAAATGCGAAATAACAAACGCTCTACGGTATTATTATACCACATTCCGCCTTGTTGTCAAGGACGATATGCCTCTACCATCATGTAGGTCAGAGTCAGCGCTTCTGCCATGCCGCAGCCTTCCAGAATGTTATCGGTCAGGAACTGCTCCAGAGGTTCCGGCTGTGCTTCCAGCGCTTCGACCTTAACGATCTCGCCGCCGGTAGCGGTGGTAGCTTTGATAACATCTTCTTCGCTTGCACGGACAAAACCAAGCTCACCGCCGACCTCAACGGTCATCGGATAGCAGCTGGAAACGAAACCGGTCTCATTGAGTGCGATACAGCCGTCTTTGTATCCCATTAAGGTGATCGCATTATCCTCAACGCCGTCCTCGTTTTTCTCATTGGTTGCCGGATTGGTGCAGGAGTTGGTAAATACCGATTTATAGGTATCCGGTCTGCCGTGGATCCAGTCGGTCAGGTACATACCGTGCGCACCCAGATCGATCATAGCACCGCCACCGCATTCTTTTGCGGAGTAGAAGTGTTTCGGCAGCCAGCCGTCAACACTACCGGAGTGTGCGTTACGGATACGGATGTAGTTGATGTTGCCCAGCTCACCGCTGTCAACGACCTGTTTTACGGTACGCGGACCCGGAGCATAACGGTGCACCAGAGAAATTGCGAATTTAACGCCGTTTTCCTCTACTGCTTTTGCGATCGCTTCTGCATCCTCATTGGTCAGTGCCAGAACTTTCTCGGTGAAGATATCCTTCTTCGCATTTGCCAGCTTGATCATTACTTCCGGATGGATATCGGTGGAGGTGCAGACGATAGCTGCATCTGCCTCGGAAGCGATCAGGTCGTCTAAGGTATCGAATGCCGGCAGATCGAACTCTTTGCAGAATTCGAGTTTGCGCTGCTCATCCTGATCCCAAACGCCCAATACTTCGGTAAATTTTTTAGCTTCGTTGGTATAATGGCCGGCATGAACATGCCATACGCCGCAGATTACTGTTTTTTTCATTCAAAATACACCGGCTTTCCTGTTTTACTGGAGGTATAGATTGCCTCTAAGATCTGAGATACGACCATTGCCTGCTGCGGAAGAACGACCGGATCGGTATCTTCGATAACGGATTTGATCCAGTTTGCTGCTTCCATCTCGGTAGAGGTCGGCTGCGGTGCATCGTAGAATGCAACACCGCCGCCTGCGGTATCAACTTTGGTATCGATGCAGCGATCCAGCTCTACTTTGTTGATGATCAGCTTCTCATTTTTCAGAGAAAGACCTGCTTTGCTGCCGCACAGTACGCAGCTGCCTTCTTCGATCGGATCGGAGGTATTCAGTGCCCAGCTGGTCTCAAGCATAATGGTAGCACCGTTTTTCATACGGATAAAGCCGCAAGCAGCCTCTTCCAGGGTGCTCTCGCTGACGCCGTTATCGCCCCAGAAGTTACCTTTTTCCGGATCTTCCAGTTTCTTATGGGTCTTACCGACAACCATTTCCGGCTCATAGTTGTTCATTAAGTATAAGGTGAGGTCTAAAGAGTGAGTAGCAATATCGATCAGCGGACCGCCGCCCTGCTCATACTCATTTAAGAATACGCCCCAGTTCGGAGTACCTCTGCGGCGAACTGCGTAGCAGTTTGCGTAGTAGATCTCACCCAGCGCACCGGTATCGATGTACTGTTTTGCGTAACGAGCGGTCGGTTTCTGACGGTGCTGATAACCGATCGAGAGTTTTTTACCGGTTGCGATCGCTGCATCCAGCATTCTCTTTGCATCTTCTGCGGATTTTGCCATCGGTTTCTCACACATAACGTGTTTGCCTGCATACAGTGCATCGATGGAGATATCTGCATGAGAACGGTTCGGGGTCAGTACGTGAACGACCTCGATGCTCTCGTCTTTGAGCAGTTCTTTATAATCGGTGTAAATTTTTGCATCCGGAGTACCGTACTGTTTTTTCATTTCCTCAGCACGCTCAACGATCAGATCGCAGAATGCAACAACTCTGACATTCGGTACGGTCTGTAAAGACGGTAAATGCTTACCTTCTGCGATACCACCACAGCCGATGATACCGACATTAACAATTCTGTCCATACTTCTTTCCCTTTCTCTTTTTAACAATATTTTGTTCCCTTGTCCAAACCTTATCTTCCGGTTAAAAGCAGCTTTCTCACCGGTGATAACGTCGAATTCATCGGTTGTTAATACAAATTAACCTCCGATTCAAAGAGAACTCTATAAATTCATGATAGCTTTTTTCTTCCGAAAATGCTATAATATTATTGTCCTATGATATCAATTATTTGTCATCCTAAAGGAGGTTAGCGATTATGGCCGAGCCAATCATCATCGAGCGGGAAACAGAAGAAATGAAAGAGGACGGTATGGAGTTCTTTCCGCAGGCGGTATCTGCCGATGCGGTCGGAACACCCGGACATATTCATGATACCATCGAGATCGTTTGGGTGACGGCAGGAAGCTTCCGCATTTTTATCGACGATACGGAGTATTCCGCCAAACAAGGCGACTTGATCCTATTCCGCTCCAACACCATCCACGGTGTTTATGCCAACCATCAGCCGTATAACGAATACTATGTGCTGAAGATCAAACCTTCCAGCTTTTTCGATCTGGCATCCGAAAAAAACGTCATGCAATACCTGCTTCGCTTTGTCATCGCGGATAAAAACGCCAAAACGCATTGGACCGCCGCTATGCTGCAAAACAGTGAGATCGAGACTGCATTAAACGAGCTGATGCGGGAATACCATGCGGACGGTGTTTGCAGAGATATCTCTTTGAAACTCGCTGCTTACCGTGTGATTCTTGCCATGCTGCGGGATATGATGCGCTCGGAAAACACCGCCTTGCAGCAAAGCCCTACCCCCAATATTGCCACACAGGTCTATCGCGCCATCCAATATATCAACGATCATTATCATCAAGATATCGATGCAGCCATTTGTGCCGAACAGGTCAATATGAGTTACAGTTATTTCTCCCGCAGTTTTCGAAAAATCACCGGCAGGACCTTCAAGCAATACCTCAACGAGGTTCGCATCCGTCATGCCGAGCAGCTTTTGATGACCACCGATTACAGCGTCACCCGCATTGCATCCGAATGTGGCTACAACAATGTATCCTACTTTATCTCGGTTTACCACGCTTTACGCGGCAGCACCCCGATTTCCAGCCGCAAGCTTCATCTGAGTGAATCGACATAATCCCGCAGCCGCAATGTTACCGACGGGATCTCATTTTCTTCATCATACCACCGTACAAACTCAGGCGCGGATATCCAGCGATAGGCGGCCGTTTCACCCGCCTGCAGCACGATACTGTCCTTATCGCAATCGGTGAGAAGCAAAAATCCGTTGAAGATGATATGGCTTTGCTCTCGCACCAATCGGTAAAGCGGCGACAGCTTGCCGCCTATGATGCCGGTTTCCTCAAAGATCTCACGGCGCATTGCGGTGAGCTTATCTTCCCCCTTCATCGCACAGCCGCCCGCACCTGCTTCCCAACAGTTTGGAAAAGATTTCTTTTCCGGCGAACGCAGCATCATCAGAAAGTCACCGTCGGTGTGACGGATGACCGCCTTGCATACCAAATGGTATACCCCTTCTTCCAATTGCTGACCTCTTACCAGATCGTATCCGAGCAGATTCTCATCCCTGTCATAAGCATCCCAGATTTCCATATTTTCCCCTCCGTTTTCTTTTGGTGTACTGATTTCATTATAGCACACACGGCACTGCTTTACAATAAAACGCCAAAACGAATCTTGTACTTTATAACCCAATATGCTATAATCAATTTAGGTTAAACACATAAATACCTTTCAAGGAGAATTTATATGAAAACTTACGCAACTTATTTTCAGAATGACCCTGATCTTCCGATTTGTTACGGCGAGATCAATCTCATCAATCCGCTGCGCAAGCGCCTGCGCGGGGAAGCATTAAAACAGGGCATCCGCGCACTGCCGGTGTTCTGCGGCTTCTGCGGCACCGACTTTGAGCTGATGCACATGGGCGAAAAGGGCAAACTAAACGCCAAATTCCCGGCAGGTGAAAAACGCCTGATCAACGGCCATGAGGGCGTTGTATGGGTACCGGAGGAAAACCGCTTTGCCGTAGTACTCATCCGCGGCGGCGACAGCTATGACCCTACCCGCTATACCGAGGACGAGACCTACTTCGAATACGGCTGTGATCAGGCAGACGGTATCTTCTGCGACCACGGCTACTTCCACCCGGATATGCTTTTGAAACTTCCGGAAGAATACGCAGACTGCAAAAAACTGCCGCTGTCGGTGGTAAAACGACTCTCTTTTGCCGACCCGTATGCCTGTGCGGTATTCCAGCTTGAGCGTATGGAGGATCTTGGCTCCGCACAGAATTTCCGCGTTGAGATGGCAAAGCATAAATGTTCCGAACAGCAGGCACGCGAGCTTGCAAAAGAGCAGATTTTCGAGCGCACCGTTGTATTCGGGCTGGGTATGACCGGTCTGTTCATGGCAGACCAGATCCGACAGAATCATCCGAATGCCAATATTCTTTTCGTCGGCAGAAGTGCTGCAGACAGCAGAAAGGTCACCTTCTCCACCGAGATCGCAAAAGCATCCTATCTTTGCACCGACGGCATGGACGAGGTGCAGACCGCAAAAGCCATCACCGAGGCATTGGGCGGCAGAGCCACCCTGTTCATCGGCTGCAGCGGCAGCAAGATCGAACATAAGATCGCATTTGAGCATAAAGTGCTCGGCTGCAACGGTATCTACAACAGCTTCTCTCTCGGTCCGATCGTTCAATTTGATACCATGCCGTTCGGATTTGAGAACCACCTGATCTTTGCATCCATCAACTTCCGTCAGTCGCATATGGAAAAAGCGATCGAGATCCTTGCAAAGAGCCGCTATGATGAGGTCGTTGAGCTGATCGACAAAGACGAATTCACCAAAGACCCGAAGGACGCCTATTACAATAAAATTTTCTGCAAAGGTGCACCGCTTAAGACCGGTGTGATCTGGAACAAAGAATACATCCAGGAGGACGCATGACATGAAAGCGATCGTAATCCCCAAACCGTATGAGATCGAGATCCGTGATATCCCGATGCCTGAAGTCAAAGAAGGCGAGGCACTGTTAAAAGTCCGCTGTGTCGGTATCTGCGGTGCAGACGTTGCATCCTATACCGGCAATCAGCCGTTTACCACCTACCCGCGTATCCCGGGTCATGAATTCTCCGCCGAGATCGTGACCGTTCCGGAAAATGACAAGGGACTTAAACCGGGCGATATCGTCACCTGCAATCCGTACTTCAACTGCGGCGAATGTTATTCCTGCAAACGAGGCTACGTCAACTGCTGTACCGATAACCAGACCATGGGTGTACAGCGCGACGGTGCATTCTGCGAATACATCAGCATGCCGGTCGAGCGCATCTATCCGGGTATGGGCTTGTCTGCAGAGGAACTTGCACTCATCGAACCTTTCTCCATCTCGCAGCATGCCGTTTCCCGTGCTGTGATCAAACCGACCGACCGTGTTCTGATCGTCGGTGCCGGCCCGATCGGCTTATTTGCACTGCTTGCCGCAAAACAGAAAGCAGGTAAGATCGCCGTGGCGGACATCTTACCAAACCGCTTAGAGCTTGCAAAAGCATACGGAGCGGACGCAGTCATCAACACCAAGACCGAGGACTTTGATGCATTTACCAAAGAATTTACCGACGGCAACGGCTTTGATGTCTGCATCGAAGCATGCGGACAGCCGGAGACCTTTTTAGCCTGCATCGATCAGGCTGCATTTGCCGCAAACATCATTTTGATCGGCAACGGCAAACGGGAAACCTCCTTTGTACATTCTGTCCTGCTCAAAAAAGAACTCAATCTTTACGGCAGCCGCAATGCGCTGAAAGATGACTTTATCAATAATATCAAACTCGTAGCCGACGGTGCCGTCGATGTCAATCGCATGGTCAGCGGTATCTACCCGATGGACCGTGCCATCGAAGCATTCGATGCATTGGCAAATAATAAAGGGGATCTTGCAAAACTGCTGATCCGGATCGGAGAATAACGATGCGTGAGACGATTATTCAATTTGGCGAAGGCGTATTTTTACTCGGCTTCTTCAATGATTTCTTAAATACACTCAATCAAAGCGGTCTGTATGACGGAAAAGCCGTTGTGATCCAGCCACGTGCAGGCGGCAAAGTCGCAAAATTAAACGAGCAAAACTGCCGCTATCATCTGTTCTTACGCGGCATCGAAAACGGTGAACCGATGGCGGAACACCGCGAGATCAGATCCATCTCCCGCGGAATCGATCCGTACAAGGATTTTGCGGCTTATATGACATTGGCAGACTCTGCCGATATCCGCTTTGTCGTTTCCAACACCACCGAAGCAGGCATTGCATTTGACGATAGCTGCAAACTGACCGACACCCCGTGTCTTTCTTTCCCGGGCAAGCTCACCCAGCTGCTCTATCGTCGCTATCAAAACGGCTTAAAAGGACTGGTCTTCCTGCCGTGCGAACTCATCGATAACAATGCCGATGCATTGAAATCCTGTATTCTGCGCTATGCGAAACTCTGGGATCTTGAACAAGGCTTCACCGAATGGATCGAAACCGAAAATACCTTTGCCAATACCCTGGTAGACCGCATCGTTACCGGTTATCCGGAAGCGGAAAAAGAAACGATGCTTGCCGAGATCGGCTGCGAAGACCTTTACTTAAATACGGCAGAGCGCTTCGGACTGTGGGTCATCGAAGGCAATTTCGAAGAAGAACTCCCGCTGCAGAAAGCCGGCATCCCGGTCATCTGGACAAACGATGCTTCTCCGTATAAAAAACGCAAAGTACGCGTCTTAAACGGTGCACATACCTCCACCGTATTCCCGGCACTGCTTGGCGGTGTTGAAACCGTCGGTGAGGCTATGGCGCATCCGGCTGTGCGTGCACTGCTTGAGAAAAACCTTTATGCGCATATCCTGCCGATGCTAGGTGAAACGCAGGAAAACCTTGCATTCACCGCTGCGGTACTGGATCGCTTCTCCAATCCGTATATCCGCCACAAATGGCAGGCGATC
>JBGUUN010000295.1:0-4733 GCA_045133555.1 Oscillospiraceae bacterium | reverse complement strand
CCGCCCGCATGGCTGACGTCCGGCTGAATGATATCCACACCGCCGCGCATCAGCATCGACTTAAATCCCCAGCGGGTGAAGTTACGTTCACCGGTCGCGATCGGAATATGGCAGGTACGGGCAAACTCGATGAATTCATCTTCGTTTTCACACAGTACCGGTTCTTCGACAAACATCAGATCATACGGCTCCAGCTTATGGATAAGAACCTTTGCCATGGTCTTATGCACACGGCCATGGAAATCCACAGCAATGCGCAGTTTATCGCCGACTGCTTCACGAATCGCTGCAACACGTTCTACAGTTGCATCCAGTTTATCGTAAGTATCGATCCAGCGCAGTTCATCGGTTGCATTCATTTTAACGGCACGGTAACCCTGTTCAACCGCTTCTTTTGCTGCTGCAGCGGTATCTCTCGGATGGTCTCCGCCGATCCAGCGGTATACCTCGATACGGTCACGGACTTTACCGCCAAGCAGATCATATACCGGTGCTCCGTAGAATTTACCCTTGATGTCCCACATAGCCTGTTCAATACCGGAAATAGCACTGGTTAAGATCGGTCCGCCACGGTAGAATCCGGTGCGGTATAACATCTGGAAGGTATCCTCGATCTCACCGGCACTTTTGCCGATCAAGAACGGTGTCATCTCTCTGACACAAGCAGCAACCGTTGCGGCGCGGCCTTCCACCACCGGTTCACCCCATCCGACGATACCGGATTCAGTGGTCATTTTGAGGAATAACCAACGCGGCGGTACTTCAAACAATTCAATCGAACGGATCTTCATTTTTATTTACCCTCAACCAGAGTCTTTAACCACTCCAGATCACGTTTTGCGTATTCAGCTTCCTGCTCGTTGGTCAGTCCGGTATATTCTGCCGGCATGCACCATGCACCTTTATAGCCGTTTTCTTTCAAGCGTTTGACTGCACGCGGCCAAGAACACTGACCGTCGGTACCCGGGCAGAAATACTGCTCAAAGATAGCAGCACCGTCTGCACCTCTGCCGCGCATTTCATAGCGGGCATTCTTGAAATTGACCAATACCAGGTGGCTCATGCACAGATCGATCGCCTGCTCCGGCTCCTCGCCTGCCAGACCGGAATGTGCGGCATCCCAGATCGCACCGACATATTTCGGGTCAAACTGACCGACAAGGCGCATCATCTCAGCGGTGTTGCTTGCACCGAAGCCGTAATGCATCTGTAAACCGATCTTGACACCGTATTTCTCACTCAGTTTGCTCCAAGCTTCCATATTGCGTAAGAATTTAGCTTCTTCTTCAATTGCGTTGCCGGACAGATAGCCGTACATGATACGGATCATTGGAATCTCACTTGCCGCACATGCAGCAAAGATATGCTCATCCATGCTCGATGCAACGTCATCGATGATAATATCATCCTCTTTTAAGCGTGCTACCAACTTCGGCAGATCACGTTCAGCATTAGCCGGCTCGACCTGATAGCCGTCACGCAGCGGGAATTCGATCGCATTATAACCCATTTTGTGAATGATCTCGATCAATTCATCCACGGACTGTGTTTTCCACGGTTTTGTAAATACAGAATAGCGTTCCATAACTTTTCCCCTTTTTACTGCTGATTCGGTGCGGCTGCGGTAGATCCGCGCGACAGGAAATCAGCTGTTACTTTTACATGAATCCCCTTTACGGATTCATTTTTGATGATTTGCGTCAGCAGCATGCAAAGTGCATCTGCCATGACATCAATGTCTACCTTGAGGGTGGTAAGCATAGGCACGGTTACCGGTTGATTTTGGATACCGTCAAAACCGATGATGCTAAGCTGCTGCGGCACACGGATACCAAGTTCTTTAGCGGCCTGCAGCGTTCCGATCGCCATGGAATCGTTCGCCGCAAATATTGCGGTGATCGGTTCACCCAAAGCATTCAAGAGCTCCTTGGCAGCCAGATATCCACCGTTTTCGGTCCAGTCTCCGGATGCAACAGACAAGCAGTTTGTCAAACCGGCACGCTCCATCTCCAAGCGGTAGCCGCTACATCTCTGCTCGGAATTGATATATCCGGGCACCTCGATCACGCCGATACGCTTATGTCCGAGCGACAGCAAATGCTTAGCAGAAATCTGAGCAGCATCTTCATTGTCAACCATGACCGATGAAAAGCCGTTGATGCGGGTGTTATAGCATACGACAGGCAGGTCTACATGTCTAAAGTAGCTTAACGCCGATTCATCCGGATTTCCGGCAAGGATCACTGCTTTTGCATCAAATTTCCGGCAAAGATCAACGGGATTCTCTCCCTTGCCGAGTCTGCTGTATAAAAGCTTCATCTGCTGCTTATGCAATTTAGCTTCCAGCTTATCGATCGACAGCGCATAAAACGGCTCGACCAGACGGTCGGCACCATGCGTACCCTGACACAACAAAAACAGTACCATCTTACATTCCTGTAATTCATGGCTGCATACCGTTGTGCCGCGGCCCTGTCTTCTGGTGATATAACCCTCCTGCTCTAATATTGCAAGTGCTTTTCGTACCGTGACACGGTCTACACCGTAGATTTCACAAATACGACGCTCCGGCGGGATATTGGCACCGACAGGGGTCTGCATGACCGTTTCTTTGATCTGCTCATATAACTTCAGATACAGCGGATAGTCATATAAGTCTTCCATCCGATCACCTCCGTTCCCTCTAATATCATTATAGACACGAACTGTATGCATTGTCAATGGGTGGTAACAAATTGTAATAGGTTCAGATTGGTTGTGCGCTTTGTTGAAAAAAACACGCTTGACTTTTGCGGTTTTTTATTGTATGATGAAAGCAGTTAACATCCGGTTAATATATTGGTGGCATATTGGTTAAATGAGGGGAAATAGTATGAAACAAAAAACGATCCAATGGATCCAAGAACAAAAACTGATCGCGATCGTACGAGGGATCGATAAAAAAGATATCCTGCCGACCGCAAACGCATTGTATGAAGGCGGCATCCGCTTAATGGAGATCACCTTTGATCAACGCCATCCGGAACAATTCTGTGATACTTGTGATATGATCCGTTTGGTCGCGGATGCAATGCACGGAAAAATGATTGTCGGAGCCGGTACGGTATTGAGCCCGCACCAGGCAGAGATCGCAGTGGATGCCGGTGCTGCCTATTTGATTTCACCGCATACTGATCCGGCAGTCATTGCACGCACTGTGGAATTGGGTGCGGTTTCAATGCCGGGATGTATGACCCCAAGCGAAGCGGTTGCCGCATATCAAGCGGGAGCGGATTTTATCAAGCTGTTCCCTGCCGGAACGCTCGGTACGGATTATATCAAAGCGATCAAAGCCCCACTCTCGCACATTCCGATGCTTGCCGTCGGCGGTGTGGATGAGCACAATATCTCCGCTTTCTTAAAGGCAGGTTGTGTGGGTGTCGGTATCGGCAGTAATCTGGTCAATCCGAAATGGACCAAAGAAGGTCGGTTCGATCTGATCACCGAAGCAGCAAGAAAATTTTATGCTGCTGCATTTCAGCCGTAAGATGAACGGATATACAAAACATAAAGGGTGTGAGAAATCTCGTACCCTTTTATATTTACAGATCAATCTCCAGATATCCATCCTTGCTGCAATAGGACTTGGTCTGATCGACCGTAACTTTTAAGCCGTTTTCTTTATTCCAATCGATGTTAAGCAGATGTCCGTGGTACGGAACATCGCTTACCGAGAAATAATCCAGCGCTGTTCCGAGCGGATGCACCGTCAGACGGTCATCATGTGACGGGCGAATACCGCAAATACCGGTCATCACCAAATCGATAAAGGTCGAATGATTATAATGCTGTCCGCGATCTTTATCCTCGCGGCCCCAGCTTCTTAAGATCTCTCTTGCAAGCCAAATACCGTTATCCGGATCCATATTCTCATCCATCCACGGCGTACCGTCGGTATCGCGATGCGATCTTGCATAAGTTAACAGCAGCTCGGTAAAATCATCCGCACCGATCACTGGCTCTTTTGTACTGTGCAGATACTCGATCAAAGCAGTAAGGGTCTGCGAGGTAGCAAACGGCCAGATCGGTCCGTTCCAAAGACATTCGTGGTCGAACGGTTTGCGATAGTCCGGATGGGATGCATCTGCAGTACGTAACCCGTACGGCGATAAGAAGCAGTTTGGATCAAGCAGATTTTCAAAGCATTGATCGCGTCCTTCGGTCGGAATGCCGTAGATCCACGGAATATAACCGATCTGCTCTTTTACATTCTGCATTTCCCCCGCATCCGAAACTACAGCATACATTCCAATGCTGTCATTCCAAAGTGTTCTGTTGATCTGATCTTTCAAAAAGTCCGCATTTTTCTGATACTTTTCGGCATTTTTTGTATCAGACACACGATTGGCGATCTTCGCAAGTGCAGCAAAATCCGCAGCCATATAGGAGTTGATCGTCGGGCGGAACCCGTCACCGGAAATGGAATATTCCATACCGTCATAATTGCAGTCCTGACGGTACATACCGTTTTCACGTTTATGGTCATCCCACTCTTTTACGATCCGGGTCAGCTGTGGATACAGCTCGTTGGCTAAAGCAGAATCGCCCGTCACCTTTTCCAGCTGTAAAACACTGTCCGAAATCGGGAAACTGTACAGACGCGGATTGCCGACGGTACACCAGAATTTAGCATAGGAAGTCAGCGGTTCGGTATTCTGCATCCAGCGTCCGTCCCGAAAATGATGCATTGCAGC
>JBGUUN010000294.1:0-8839 GCA_045133555.1 Oscillospiraceae bacterium | reverse complement strand
ATGGTGGAGTTTTACACCGCCGAAAAGATCAAAGAAACTTTATTTGAACTGGAGCGCTGCGGCTATAATACCATGCTGCCGCTGGCTGACCCGTATATCCTGCGTCTTTTGACCGAGTATGAGCGCGAAGGCGGTAAAATGCAGTACATTTTCCAGCCGTATATGCCGATGGATCAGGATGTCAGTATGCGTGCAATGATGAAACTCAATACCATCGGTATCTATCATCAGGGAACCACCACCGACAATCTGTATGAGACCGGCAGATGCGACGAGATCATCAAGATGCTTGCACGCTACCGTGAGATGGGTGTGCCGGTCGGCTTGGGTACACACCGTCCGGATGTCATCGAAAAGAGTGAACGTGAGGGTTGGGATGTCGACTTCTATATGGCATGTATGCAGAATGCCCGCCGTGACAGAGAGGGTGAGCCGAGCGGATTCTTCTCCGGAAAAACCAAATCGCAGCTTATCTTCTACCCGGAGGATCGTCCGGTGATGCTGGATTGCTTAAAAAAGGTAAATAAGCCGATCATTGCATTTAAGATTTTTGCTGGCGGTCAGATGTTCTTGAAAGCCAAAACATCGGAAGAAAAACAGCAGATCATCAAAAATGCGTATCATGAAGTGTTTACCGCATTGAAGCCGAATGATCTTGCGGCAATCGGTGTTTTTCAGCGTGACAGCAATCAGGCAAAGGAAAATGCCGATCTGTTCAATGCATGGGATGAAGAAGTGAATTCTGCACGGTGAAGCAGCAGGGGTGACGATATGGAATACAAATTAAAAAGTATATACGATAAAAAAGCATTGATCGCTATGACCAGAGTCGTTCGTAAAACCACCAGAAAGAAAAAGTCTGTCCGTTCTCATGTGTTCGGCTGGATCATCGTTGTGTTGGGACTTTTGGTATCTTTGCCGCACGGAAATGAGGTGTATACCGTAGATTTCAATAAAATCTTGGTATGGCTGGCGGTTGCGGCCATCTTGCTCACATTTTTGTTTGAAGATCGGCTGAATGCTGCGATCTCCAAAAAACATCTGCTTCCGGGCGCGGAAAAGGGAACAACGGTGTTCGGTGAAGAAAATTTTCGTTATGAGATAGAGGGCGGTACTACCGAGTGGCATTACGATAAGATCGCTTTGATTGCGACATACAAAGCGCATATTGTTTTTGTTTTCGGTGATCATCATGCTCTGGCGTGTCAAAAAGATGAGATCGACGGCGGTTCGACGGAAGATTTTTTACGCTTCCTGGAACAGAAAACCGGAAAAACAGTCGTGAAAGTAAAATAATAAAACGGCGAGAGGTATTTCCTCTCGCCGTTTTTAATTACTCTTTATCTTTACCGCGCTCACGGACGACAAAACGTACCGGAGTGCCTTTTAAGCCGAAGTTTTCACGGATCTGATTCTCAATGTATCTCTGATAGGAGAAGTGGAACAGTTCGTGATCGTTAACGAAGATAACGAAGGTCGGCGGATTGGTGGATGCCTGGGTCATATAGAAGATCTTTAAGCGTTTGCCCTTGTCGGACGGCGGCTGAACTCGTGCGGTAATGTATCCAAGCAGGTCGTTTAATACACCGGTGCTGATGCGGATGCTGTTCTGCTCATAAACATCGCGGATCATCGGGAAGAGATTGTTGACACGCTGACCGGTTTTCGCGGAGATGAAGATAAACGGAACGTAAGCCATGAAGCTGAAATCTTTCTTCAGCTGATCGGTGAATTCTTTCATGGTGTGGCCGGTTTTCTCCTCGACCGCATCCCATTTATTTACTGCAACGATACATGCTTTACCCTGTTCGTGTGCATAGCCGGCAACCTTACTGTCCTGTTCGGTGAAACCTACAGTCGCATCGATAACGATAACGCAGACATCTGCACGGTCAACTGCCATTAAAGAACGCAGTACACTGTAGTGCTCGATGGAATCCAGAATTTTGGATTTTTTACGTAAGCCTGCAGTATCGATGAAGATGTATTTACCGGTCTCATTTTCAATTCTGGTATCGGTCGAATCGCGGGTGGTGCCTGCGATGTCGGAAACGATCAGACGCTCCTCGCCGGAAATGTAGTTGATCAGAGAAGATTTACCGACGTTCGGTTTACCGATAACGGCAACTTTGATAACGCCTTCTTCCTCAACTTCGTCATCTTCGAAATCCAGATATTCGAAAGCAGCATCCAGTAAGTCACCGGTACCGTGACCGTGTACCGAGGAAACCGGAACGAGCTCTCCCAATCCGAGGTTATAGAATTCGTAGTAGTCATCCGGAAGGTCACCGATACCGTCACATTTATTGACACAGACAATTACCGGTTTGCCGCTTTTACGCAGCATATCTGCAACTTCCTGGTCGGTAGCGGTCATGCCGCTTTTGACGTCTACAACAAGGATGGTAACATCCGCGCTGCGGATCGCAAGTTCTGCCTGACGGCGCATCTGGGAAAGAATGATATCATCGGATGCCGGCTCGATACCGCCGGTATCTACTAAAGTGAAGGCTTTGCTGCGCCATTCGCAGTCGGCGTAGATACGGTCACGGGTAACACCCGGGGTATCTTCGACGATGGCAACGCGCTGACCGACGAGTTTGTTGAATAAGGTCGATTTGCCGACATTCGGACGGCCTACGACAGCAATGACAGGTTTCGCCATGGTTGGTTCCTCCTTGTTATTTTCGGATTATATGGTTAACATCGCCGAAAGCAGGTCTTCTCCTGCATCTTCGGTGACGGTGATTGGCGTGTGAAGTTGTTCGGACAGTTCATAGAGCGTTACATCGTCTAAGAAAACGTCGGTCTGCGGATCGCCGGTACGCGGTGCACGCAGCATATTGCCGTTTAACAGCAGGTGTTTGCCAAGCTCCTTGTCCTTTAATTGTGCGATAAGGTCGGTACCGGTGAGTAAGCCGGTAACGGTGATGGTCTCGCCGAAGAAATCATTTTGGATCGGATATACCTTACAGTCGAGCCCTTTGAATTTTTCCATTGCCGCATTTGTGAGTTTTTGCATCAGCGGTGCTGCGATCTTGCCGGTTGCAATGGAGCAGGTTCTGATCTGATCATCTGCCGGTGTCTGTTCCAACGCGGTCATAAACTCATCCTCAAGCAGACTGATCATACCTACGCCGTTTTCGATCTGAGAAAAGTCTTCATAGAATTCCGGTTTCGGGATCTCTTTTTCTGCGGTGATGTAAAATTCGTCCGATGCGAATACCAGACGTCTGCCGGTAAAGTACAGCGTGTGATCGCCGAATTCCTCGATGATGGCAAGAGTCGCGGATGCGGTCTCTTTGGTGTAGCCGTCGATCTTCGGCAGTCCCTCGCGGAACTTGGTCTGACCGAACGGAACACAGGCGATGCTGACGATGTTTTTGAGTGCGGTCAGCTCGGTAAGGCTGCGGCGCAGCTCCTCACCGTCATTGATGCCCGGGCAAAGTACCAATTGGCAGTTTAATTCGATGCCGGCTTCGGTGAGCTTTTTAAGACGGTCCATCACATTGCCCGCAAAACGGTTGTTTAACATTTTACAGCGCAATTCCGGGTTGGTGGTATGCACGGATACGTTGATCGGGGTGATGTGCATCTCGATGATACGGTCGATCTCACGTTCTTCCATGTTGGTCATGGTAACGTAGTTGCCGAATAAGAAGGAAAGACGGGAGTCATCGTCCTTGAAGTATAAACTCTCACGCATACCGTGCGGGAGCTGATCGATAAAGCAGAAGATGCATTTGTTTCTGCAGCTTCTCTGCTTGTCCATGAGATAGGTCTCAAATTCCATTCCGAGGTCATCGTATTCGTTTTTCTGCAGTCGGATAACGCGGACAAGCGATTTGCCGAGCTGTTTGACACGTAAGGTCAGGTTGGATTCTTTGGAGTAAAACTGATAGTCCAGCACATCTACGATCTCGTGTCCGTTGATGGAAAGCAGTTTATCTCCCGGATGCAGGCCGTATTTCTCCGCAATACCGTGCGGTGTGATCTGCAGAATCGTAACGCTCATACGATAAGCCTCCTTCAAAAAAATGATGTCGATAAACAAAAAACTGTCGCCGCATTTTGACCTGCAGCGACAGAAAATTTTTGATCTGTACAGCGAAATTTTCCGCCATAAAGAAGCATTTTGCAATTATGCTTCTTCTTTTGATGCTAGTCAAAATACAGATTAAGCTTCTTTTTTGATAACCTCTACGCCTTTGTAGTAGCCACAGCTGCCGCAAACTTTGTGCGGTGCTTTGAACTCGCCGCACTGCGGGCATTTGCTCAGAGCCGGCATATCGAGTTTCCAAACTGCAGAGCGTCTTTTGTCACGTCTGGATTTGGAAGTTTTTCTCTTTGGAACTGCCATGTTTTACGCCTCCTTATGTTTCTTCTTCGTTAGACATTTGTTCTAAAAGCTGACCTAAGATCTGCAACCTAGGATCTACTTTCTTTTCCCCACACTGACAGGACTTTTCATTCCGGTTAATACCGCACTGCGGACAAATACCTTTGCATTCCTCTTTGCAAAGGATCTTGGACGGCAGGTGAAGAAAGATTTCATCTCTCGCCAGTTCGGAAACGTCCAAGCTATCATCCGGCACTTCGATATAATCTTCGTTTAAGAAGTCTTCATCGTGGATCCTGCGAACCAGAATCTGTTTACCGGAAATATCCAAGCTGTATGGGAACACGGTTAAACAGCGGTCACATCTGAGCTGTATGGCAGATGTAATGCTGTAGGACAAAGTTACAACACCGGCGCGGTTGACCGCTTTTGCACTTACTGCAACCGGGTGGCCAAACGGACAGAATCCGTCGACATCGCAGTCGGATAAATCCAGTTCAAAATCCGCTTGCGCAGACTGACCTTCAATATCGAATACCTGCGTCAACTGTAACAGCATACAAACACCTCACTTGTGCCTTTAACTCGTCATACTATTTTACCCCATATTTAGGAATTTGTCAAGGGCTAAGCCGAAAAAACAACTCGTTTCAGCGAATTATATTGTAACTGGAAATTAAATTTATTTTTTGCGGTCAACTTGCCGAAAAAAGAATTGAAAAAATATTGCCGATATGGTATGATAGTACCTGTGGTTTAAGTCGACCGCTATTTTACCGTAGGAAGGGATGGGTCAATATGCCGGAAAATAAGGACAAGCTGCTGGTGATCATACCGGCATATAATGAATCGGAAAGCATTTGCAAAACGGTGTCGCAGTTAATGACGGTCTGCACAGATATCGATTATATCGTTGTGGATGACGGTTCGACAGACACCACTTCGGATATCTGCATCAGGGAGGGATATCCGCTTTTGCATCTGCCGGTCAATCTGGGACTCAGCGGTGCATTTCAGGCAGGTGTGAAATATGCCAAGGAGAAAGGCTACGGCTATGTGCTGCAGTTTGATGCGGACGGCCAGCATCTGCCGCAATATATCGTAAACCTTTGGCAGCGTGCAAAAGAAGGTGCCGATGTTGTGATCGGTTCCCGTTATCTGCAGAAAAATAAGGAACATTCTCTCAGACGTTTCGGCGGTAAACTGATCTCTGCTGCGATCTTCGTGACGACCGGTAAGAAGATTTACGACCCGACTTCCGGAATGCGCCTTTACAGTAGCAGATTGATCAACGGTTTTTCCGGTATACCGAATTTCGATCCCGAACCGGATATGATCGCATATCTGATCCATCGCGGTTATCGGGTGGAAGAGGTAGCGGTGACGATGGAAGAACGCGTTGCCGGTCAGAGTTATCTGCGTCTGGGCAGGGTCGTACAGTATATGCTGCGGATGCTGCTTTCCATTTTGTTGATTCAGTGGTTCCGCAGATCGTAAGGAGGGAGCATTATGTCGATCACCATTCGTATATTGTTGGTTTTGGTCTCGGTGCTGACTTTCTTTTGGTTGATGCACCGTATCCGTAAGGAGAAACTATTGATCTCCGATGCCGTGTTCTGGATCTTGTTTTCTGCCGGACTGCTGCTTTTGAGCATCTTTCCGCAGGTCATCATTTGGGCTGCAGGGCTGCTTGGTTTTTACAGCCCGGTCAATCTTATTCTGATCCTTATCATCTTCATTCTGCTGCTTAAAATGTTTACCCTTTCACTGCACATTTCCCATACCGACTGCAAGCTCAGACAGACCGTACAGGAGATGGCACTTTTGGAAAAGAGACTGCGCGAAGCGGAAAATAAGTGTTCCGTTCCGATCGAAGATAGCGAAGAAACGGGTAAATAATTACAATTTGTTACCGTCTAAATCCACAAAAACAACTTCAAAACCAAGAGATTCCGGAGAAATAAGCCGGAATCTTTTTGTTTTCCGGGCAAAAGGTTACAAAAGGGTTGCAATTTTTATCGTTATCGGTTATAATATAAAAGGATTATTGTAAACACAGTTGTTTTTGTGAGAGTAAAGGATTTGAGATATGAAACAGGATAACAGAAAGGAATGGCTGTACGAAGTATGGTATCTGCTGGAATCGGCAGTACATTTTCTGGCGATTTTCGGCCGGTGTTTATGCGGCACCGTGACACGCTTCGGCAGTTTTATCAAGAGATTTTTCGTAAGATATCTTTCCGGTCTGCAGACCGCAGCAATCCGCTGTAAAGCTTCGACAGGAAGATTGTTCAAAAAGCTTGCTGCCGGCATTGCAGGTACATTTGCAATGTGGGGATATGCCTTCGGCATCTTCTTTGAGGATATTGCTCTGGTATGGCGTACCCATGCGGCAGAAAGTAAAAAAGAGGGAATTCTCGGTGTGCTGCAGCATCTTGCAGGCACCAAACGTCAGAGAAAGCGCTTAATGGTATCCGCGCTCAACTATGCGATGCCGGTTGTGGCGTTGGTCGTAGCGGTCAACATTATTTCCGGATTGGTCAACACCGACTATGCTTTGGCGGTTACATACAACGGCGTGGAGCTTGGCTATATCGCGGATGAATCGGTATATGCCGATGCTGCAAAGGATCTGCAGAGCAGAATCGTGATTCCGGATGACGGTATCGGTGTTTCGGTCAATGCCGAATTAACGCTGCGTGCGCTGTCCCCGGATGATGAGGTGGTAAGTTCTGCGGAGCTCACCGACCGTATGATGCAGAATGCAAACCAGGACATCGTGGAAGCGGAAGGCATCTATGTTGACGGTAAGTTTATCGGTGCTGTCGAGGAAGTCGGTGCCGTGGAAGCGTATTTAAGTCAAAAACTTGAAAACTATCTTGAGGAAAACGGTTACAAGACCGCAGTCTTTACCAAAGATATCCGGGTGGAACACGGCTACTATGTGGAAGCGAATATGATCACCTATGATGATGTCATTGCACTGTTTGAGTCTGAGACCGCTTCCAATCGCTATTATACCGTTGAAGTCGGTGATACCCCGATCGGTATTGCGGCAGAAATGGAGCTGAGTCTGGCGGAACTGGTCAAATGGAATCCGGGTGTGGATGAAAGACTGATCGCAGGCGATGAGATCTTGGTCGGTGTTTCCGAACCGTATTTGTCCATCGAGGCAACCATGACCGATGTCTATACCACGGCATTGAGCTATAAGACAGTCAAAGAGGAGACCGCTTCGCTGTATGTCGGTGAGACCAAGGTAAAACAGGAAGGTAAAGACGGTGAGCAGCTTGTAACCGCAGAGGTAACGCTGTTAAACGGCTTTGAGAGTGAACGCACCATCGTATCCAAGGAGATCGTTGAGGCTGCTGTGGATGAGATCGTTTTGGTCGGTACCAAGAAACCGGATCCGGTGACCGTACCGTCGAACGTAAATACCTCCGGCGGTAAGAACAACATCGGTATCTGGCTGTCCTGGCCGACTTCCGGCGGATATGTTTCCTCCTCCTACGGTGCACGCTGGGGTTCGTTCCACCGTGCGATCGATATTGCTAAGGTCGGCGGCTGTTACGGTGACCGTATCTTTGCGGCAGCGGACGGTACGGTAACCTATGCATCATACAACGGTACTTTCGGTAAGCTGATCAAGATCAGCCATGGAAACGGCTTAGAAACCTGGTATGCACATTGCAGCGATTACAATGTATCGGTCGGTGACAAGGTTTCCCGCGGTCAGACCATCGGCTATATCGGTAATACCGGACGTTCCACCGGACCGCACCTGCACTTCCAGGTTATGGTATACGGTAATCACGTCAATCCGCTCAATTATCTGAAATAATTTTAGCGCAGCATCCTTCGGTGCTGCGCTTTTGTGTTGCCGGGGATTTACAAATGGTTGAAAATGATGTATAATAAAACCAAATACATGTATGGGAGGAATATATGATGCAGAAATCCAAACTGATCGCCGGCGTGCTGGGCGTGACCTTAGGTGCATTCGGCGTGCATAACTTTTATCTTGGCAAAAAAGACATTGGTATCATTCAGATCGTTGTAACGGTGCTGACCTGTGGCATGGGTGCTTTATGGGGCACCATTGAGGGCTTTATGATCATGGCAGGTGTGGAGAGCCGCTGCAGAGATGCAAACGGTGTCCCGCTGTATGAGGAAGAAAAGACCAAGATCACCGCAGGCTTACTGGGTATCTTCTTGGGTGGTTACGGTATCCACAACTTCTACCTGGGCAAAAAAGACATTGCGATCATTCAGCTTGTTGTATCCTTGATCACCGGTATCGGTGCGATCTGGGGACTGGTCGAGGGCGTATTGATCCTGTGTGACTATCCGGGCTATCAGACCGATGCATACGGCAATCCGCTGCTGTAAAGAAAAAGACCTGTCCTTTAGAGTCGTACTCTAAAGGACAGTCTTATGTAGGATACGGTGTAACCCGTGAGGGTTGCACCGTTTTCCTTTGTTTCAAGCGGATTTTAGCGG
>JBGUUN010000293.1:0-3553 GCA_045133555.1 Oscillospiraceae bacterium | reverse complement strand
CATGTACGGATTCCAGACATTGTCTCTGTCACCGACCTCGATCTCCTGTAAACCGAGCACATAATGGCTGTGGTTGTACGCTTCGGTAGAGGTGTCCGGCTCGGACATCTCGTTATAGTAATAGCACGCATCGGCATAATTGCCGTAGCTGTACGCCTCAAGCGCAGCCTCTTGCGCTACCGCATCACGCTCTTTCCAGTAAAGACCGTTGATCCGCATGCCCTCGCCCATCACATCCAGCGCTTCCGCCACATAGCCCGCATCCACCAGATCTTTCGCTCTGGCATCGATGACTTCTAACATCTCCGGCTGCATATTTAAGTCCTCGATCAACTCTTCCCAGCCGTCGTCGCCGCTTTCAAACATCTTCACCGCATTGTTGAATCGGATCTGCGGAATGCCCTTGACGCAGAAAATAATGACGCCGATGATCAGCGCAATAACGAGCAGACATCCGATGTTCACCTTCTTCTTCGGTGCTGCTGTATTCGTACCCGTGCTGCCCGAAGTACCCGAATTCGCAGCACTGTTCGAAGTACCCGAATTGGTAACGGTGTTCGTTTTCTGAGCCGCTTTCTGCGCATTGTTCTGATCGAGCATCTTTTTCGCCGCTTCGGCTACCGAAGCCGCATGCTGCCGTCTTGCCTTTTCTTCTTCGGCTGCCTTTAGCGCCTTCTGCTGCTCCTCCTGACGCTTTGCCTCCTCGACAAAATCCTGGTAGACGTCACGCTCCTCGACCACATCTTTTTTCGGCGGCTCGGGCGCTTTTTCCTTCGGTGCATTCATGCGCTCGATGCGATTTTTGCAGATCAGCTCGCGCATCAGCGCATCTTTGTAATTGGGCACATATTTGAGTGCCGCAGCAAACCAATAAGCCGCATCGCTGAAATCCTTCTCGTTTCTTGCATCCTCCATGATGGAGCAGGCACGCTGATAACGAACCTCCGCCGCATTATGATCGATCTTCTGCGAGATCTCGACCAACTTGCCTTTGATATGGTCGTCTGCATACTGCAGCGCTTTGATGTACGCTTCGTCCTTCTCGATCGATCTGGTCAGCTTGCTCAGATCGTCGATCGACTTCGCCTCATAGGTCGCAAGCAATAATCCTAAATATCCCTGAAAATTTTCCTTGTCCTCTTTTAACAGCTTGCGGTACTGATCCGCCGCACGCGAAAAGTCGCCTTCTTCTAAATAGGCTCTTCCGCGTTCGAGTTTGGACATAATGCTTTCTTCCATGCATCGTCCTCCTTATGATTGATACTTCTATTATACAACCATAACCCGCAAAAAGCAACCTAAAAAACAAAAAACGGATAAACCTTACGTTTATCCGTTTGATATCATTACTGTTTCGGTACGGTGCTCTTGATCTCAAGCATCTTGTTGCGAAGCTCGGATTCCATTCTCTGCAGCTCTACCTCAGCCTCCGCACGGCGGGTACGACCCTCATTCTGGATGAGCATAACTTCGTCGAGCGTTTCGATCAGGCTGCGGTTGGTGTGCTGTAAGGTTTCAAGATCCACAATGCCGCGCTCTGCCTCTTTTGCAGTCTCGATGGTGCCCATCTTTAAGGTGTCCGCATTCTTTTTGAGCATCTGGTTGGTGATATCGGTCACCGCACGCTGTGCCTGCATTGCCTGCTGAGAATGGGAGATACCCAAAGCCAATACCATCTGGTTTTTCCATAACGGAATGGTGTTGACGATGGTGGACTGGATCTTCTCTGCCATAACGGTGTCGTTGTTCTGGATCAGACGGATCTGCGGTGCCATCTGGATCGCAACGGTACGGGTCAGCTCCAGATCGTAGATCTTCTTCTCAAAACGGTCGCAAAGATTTGCGAAATCGTTTGCACGCTGACTGTCCTCCGGCAGCTGGGAAAGCTCCGCTTTCGCGATCAATGCCGGCAGCTCCTCGTTTCTTGCCCACTCGAGTTTCTCTTTGCCTGCTAAAATATACATCGACAGCTCTTTGAAGTTCTGCTCGTTGAGCTCGTACATCTTGTCTAACATCGCAACATCCTTGAGTAAGGTGATCTGATGCTCCTGTAACTGCTTGGAAATGTTGTTGACACTTACCTCAGCCTTGCTGTATTTTGCTTTCATGACATCGAGTTTGTTGGAGGTGCGTTTGAATAAACCTAAGAAACCGCCCTTTTCCTCATCGTCATCAAAGTTTTTCAGCTCGCCGATCAATCCGGTCATCATATCGCCGATCTCGCCGAGGTCTTTGGTGCGGACATTCTGCAGTGCACTCTCGGAGAAATTTGCGATCTTGGTCTGCGCACCTGCACCGTACTGTAATACCACATTGGAGTTGGTCAGATCGATTTTGGACGCAAAATCACTTACCATTTTCTGCTCAGCCGGAGTCAGTGCAGCTTTTGCACGCATCTCGGCGGTAACTACCTGTTTGATCTCTTCTTTTTCTACGACCAGCACTTCAGCGGTTTTCTCTGCGGTGCCGAACGGATCTAATGTAAGTTCAAAATTATCAGCCATGATGTATACCCCTTTTCCCGACATAATTAAAGTCGTCTCTTATTTTATTATACACCATTGTTTTTTAAAAATCAACACCCAAATCATACAAAACCGATAAGCAAACGGTCGACCGAAACCGACCGACCGTTATATCGTCTATGCCCCGCAATGCATGCTGTCTGCGGTGATGCAGTAGGTGATCTGTAAGCAGGCTCCCGCTTTTAAGCATTCGAGCGAGATGCCTTTCTCCGGATTGCCGTCAAACGCATTGCCGCCTGCAATACGGGTGGAATTTTCGCAGTAATGCATCCCCTGCGGGATCTCATCGGTCACACAAAGGGAAGTCAGCGGAATGTTGCCGGTGTTGCAAACCGTCAAGGTCACCTTTCCCACCACTCCCGGGGTCAGACAGCAGCCCGGCTCCACCGTTTTTTTGATGGTGATGCCCGGGATATTGCGGCTGACGGTAAATAATAAAGCCTCGCTGCAGGACTTGCAGCAGCAGCCGTCAACATTAAAGAATACACAGACTTTCACATTGCAGGTACTCGGTGCATTGCCGGTCACCTTTAACACAACGTGATATTCGCCCGACTGACACGGCTTTAACTCGGTCAGACACGGGACTTCACAGACCTTGATGCCGTCACAGCATACGACCTGTAATTTCGGACAGAGCAGCGTCAGCTCGGAGCGGTTGTTTACGGTGACGTGTAAAGTAACACATTCCCCGGGATGGACCGAAAGCGAATCGGCCGCAACCAGCACATCCACCGGAATGAGCTTGGTGATGACCGGTGCGCTGACGGCACTTGCATCCGCACTCTGACATCCGTCACAGTATTTGGCGGAAACTGCCGCTGCGGTGGAAGAAACACTCTGTTCTCTGCAATTCTTCTGCGGGTGTTTGTTCATATCAATACCTCCGTTTTGGGTGTTTTCGTACCACAATATATGCAGATTCTAAAACTTCCGTACCACCCGCAGAGCCTGCGGTCGCATAGCGCTGCGAGTTTCTGCGCCGCAGATAGCCGAGGGATAAATCCCTCTACTGCCTGGCGGTCTAC
>JBGUUN010000292.1:0-1674 GCA_045133555.1 Oscillospiraceae bacterium | reverse complement strand
CTGAAAGAATATCCTATGGTACAGAATATTGTATTCACGCCGGCAATCGATATGAAGCTCGGAGAGCGCAGACGGTTTGCGGATGATTCGCTTGGAATTGCATCCGAGCAGGTAGTGACGCAAACCGTAGAGGCGATCGAGAACGGCTGTATCAAGCGATCTTATGTGTTTGGATTACAGAAATTGACACCGTATCGCAGAGCGGTACGGGATGCAAGGAGGAAATAAATGGCAACCTATTGTTTTCCGTTCGACAACGCAAGTGAGACCGAGCTGGATCGCTGCGTGGGTTCGGACGTATTTGCGGAATATCTGCGCTTTATGGTCGGCATCGATCATGGCGTATATAACAAGGCAGGCCGCAGTTATCAGGTGCGCGCTGCCGGTTCGGGCTATGCGGTGGATGTGGAAGGCGGTATTGCGTTCATTCTCGGACGCGGCAGATTCGATGATGCACAAACCACCGTTTCGCTTGAAGCAAGTGAGGGACTTTCCCGCATCGACCGCATCGTACTGCGCTTAAACAAGCCGGATCGCTATATCTATCTGACTGCGATCAAAGGTATTTCCGCATCCGATCCGATCCCGCCGGAGCTGATTCGTAATGACGATATCTATGATATCTGTCTGGCAGAAGTCAGAATCGATCCGGTTTACAGCGATATTCTGCCGGAGAATATTATCGACACCCGTTTTGACACCGATCTGTGCGGATACATGCCGCAGTTTGGTGAGGTGAACACCGACGGGATGTTCGATCAGATTCAAGCGGCGTATGATCGGTATATGGAGCTGCTGCACGATGGTATTGAAGATAGCGTTGCGGGAAATCTGCAGACGCAGATCGATGATGCGGCGGTGCATTCCGGCATTCTGTATACGACTTCGACCAACCATGCGCTTACCGCTGCAGTATCCGAAAACAGCTGCACCCTCCGCTTTATTGCAGATGCGGCGTATGTTAAGGGCAACACGCTCACCGTCAACGGTGAAACCTATGCGCTGACCATGGCAAACGGCAAAGCATTGCCGGAGGGTGCCTGGGTAAAAGGTGCGGTGGTCTGTTTACAGCTGGACCCGGAGAGCAAAGCAGCTTTTTTTAACGGCGGCGGTGCGGACTTATCGTTTGTCACCGCCTCAGCCGAGCAGATCCTGGCAGGCTTTATCGGTGCGGATGCGGAAGGTGAGCCGATCGAGGGGGAACACCGCTGTTTGCAAGGCTTTGAAAGCGGAATGGTCTTTACCGGAACGATCGCAGCAGGCGGCACGGTGAATACATCGGTCACACTGGCCTGCGGCAAACGTCCGAAGGTCGTACTCACAACCGCTTGCTTTAAGGATAAGTTGACGATCGATGCGAATGCCAACACGATTTCGGGCATTGACGGTCAGGTCGGTGTCGGTATTACTGCAGACGGTGTGGCGGCCTTTGAGGGCAGACATTACGATTTCAATGTCAGACGGCACAAAGCGATTATCAATGATACAGGCTTTGTGATCGAATGTCAGAATCTCGATACAAGTCAGACAGGCGGTTACTATTGCGACTGGATCGCATTTTATTAAGGGGAGGAAATGAGGATGTTTATTCTTTATGACAATGACGGCAAGATCATTATGACCAAAAGCGGCGGTGATGAGTTATCGGCAAACGGCATCCATGTTATGGTTGCC
>JBGUUN010000291.1:0-1903 GCA_045133555.1 Oscillospiraceae bacterium | reverse complement strand
AAAAACGGCTCCTGCAGCACAAAACCGATATTTTTACGCAGGTAAGACGCCTTGATCTGATCGATCGGCACGCCGCCGATGGTGATTGAGCCTTCTTTTAAGTCATACAGACGGTCCAGCAGGTACATCAAGGTGGATTTACCCGAACCGGTCGCACCCAGAATACCGACGGTCATACCTTTCTTGACGGTGAAGCTGACATCTTTTAATACCGGGCGATTCGGCTCAATTGCATTCTCCTCCATCGGATATGCAAAGGATACGTGATCGAATACGATATCGCCGTGCAGATCCGGAGTCAGTGCATCCTCTTCTTCCGGCTCGGTCGGAGCATCGAAGATCTCGCCGACACGCTTTAAGGAAACGCCGGTCTTACTCATATCCGAAACGATACGTCCCAGCGAACGGATCGGCCAGTTGAGCATACCGTTATAGGAGATGAAAACCAGCAGTTCACCGACGGTGATATTGCCGATGACGCAGGAATAGGTACCGACGGTCAAAACCAGCATATTCATCATACCGGAAGCCATATCGCCGACACCCCAATAAGTACCCAACAAAAAGCCGTGCTTGATCCACAGATCCGCAAACTTATTGTTCTTCTGATCGAACTTATCCATCTCATACTTCTCGCGTCCGAACGCACGGACAACACGCACACCGGTCAGGTTTTCCTGTACCATAGCGGAAAGTGCGCCCTCCGCCTCATCGGCATCCTTGAAGCGTTTTGCGATGATGGAATGGAATCCGCCGGAGTAGCCTGCGATGATCGGAACAAAGATCGCAGGGATGAGTGCGAGTTTCCAGTTCATCGAGAACATCAAAAACAGACCGATGCAGATCATGACCACGATACGCAGCAGGTTCATCAGCTGGTTGGACACGAAGTTACGAACCACCTCAACGTCGGAAGTCGAACGCTGGATGATATCGCCGGTCGGATGGGAAGCATGCCATGCAAACGGCAGCTTCTGGATGTGAGAATACAGATGGTCACGCAGTTTTTTGACCATACCTTCCGCACCCTTACCCATTTCTACCATATACAGGTAATGTGCGATACCGGAAACGATCGCAAACACAACGACCAGCATCGAGCATAAGAACAGATTCTCACGCAATGCCGGGATACCACCGACCGATTCGATCAGGCGGACAACGATTGTCGGCATCGAAGAATAATCCTCCATACCGATGACCTTATCGATGACGAACGCCAGAACCTGCGGTGATAAGAACGAGCAGGCAAGGAAGATCATCAGGGTGATGACCGAAAAGATCATATGATGCCACAGACCCTTTAAGTGCTGCGGAATGATCCAAAAAGAGCTTTTTCCCTTTGGCCCTTTTGTTTTAGAGTGTGCCATAAAAATACACCTCCCAAAAATATTCACAATGGAAATGCCGCAAATTAAACTCTCTTTTTTTCAACATTTCCCATTATCCCCATCATAGCACATTCCCCCATAAATGTCAATCAAATTTCACAAACAACCGCAGTGCCATAGCGCAGGAGCCTTTGATGCACCTTTTGCAGACGGCGGAAAATCCGCCTACTATCCGGCGGTATTTTACCTTATCGCTCGGATGTAGGGACCGGCGTCCTCGACGGTCCACAGCGTAAGCTGCTTTGTCCGGCGCTCGAGTGATTTTATAAAGTATAAAGTGTAAAGTATAAAGTGTAGTAGGGGCGAACTGTGTTCGCCCGCCGCAGGCGAAGCTGCAGCCGCAGTCGCCGCAATCGTAGGGGAAGATATCATCTTCCCGCCGCGGTGAAACCGCTTTGGAAAAGTGAAATGAAGGTATCGCTCGGATGTAGGGGCCGGCGCCTTCGACGGCCCGACGATTCCCAACGGCCCGCAATTTCCGGACAAAAAAGGTGGGCCTGCCGTTTGGCAGG
>JBGUUN010000290.1:0-25770 GCA_045133555.1 Oscillospiraceae bacterium | reverse complement strand
AAAACACCAATAACGCACTCGAGACCTATGAATGGGATAATGTATGGTGGGATCATGCTCCGGACCTGACCACCCCGCGTGTACTTGCCATCGGCGACTCCATCTCCTGCGGATGGCGCCATGTATTGACCGCAAAATTTGAGGGGAAAGCCTGGGTCGACGGTTTTGGAACCTCCAAAGCGGTCGACAATCCGTATTTCTTCGATTCGGTCTGCCTGTTTGCAAAGCAGATGCCGCATCAGCAGACTGTTTTATTCAATAACGGTCTGCACGGCTTCCATCTCTCTACTGCGGAGTATCGGGAAAACTATGAACAGCTGATCGTAAAACTGTTGAAGGAATTTCCGCAAAGCCGCTTTTTCATTGTTTTGACCACACCGGCACGCCGTACCGATGACTTAACACAGTTTGATGCACGCACCGAGCTGGTCAAAGCGCGCAATGCCGCAGCCATCGAGATTGCAGAAAAATACGCACTTCCGGTCATTGACCTGTTCACTCCGCTTGCATCCGCACCGGAGCTGTTCAGCCATGACGGCGTTCATCTGAATGCCGACGGATACGGTTTACTGGCCGATATCATCAAAGCAGCGATCGCATAATAAACGCTTTATCGGGCAAGCTATCCTTATATTAAACGAAGGAGGGCTTGCCCGATGTTCAAACACGAAAAAATGTTATTCCACCCGGTCGAGGTCGAAAAGCCGAATCCGCAGTATGCCGCATTACTGCAGGAACAGCTTGGCGGCGGAAACGGTGAACTCAAAGCTGCCATGCAGTATATGGCGCAGAGCTTTCGCATCAAAGATCCTGAGATCAAGGATCTGTTTTTAGACATCGCCGCAGAAGAACTCAGCCATATGGAGATGATCGCACAGACCATCAGCCTATTAAACGGTCATGATGCAGATGCATCCGCCGTTACCGCCGGCGAGATCCAGACCCACGTTCAGCTTGGATTGAATCCGGGGCTGATCAATGCTTCAGGCTATTCCTGGACAGGTGACTATGTCACCGTGACCGGCGACCTTTGTGCCGACCTGTTATCCAATATTGCTTCCGAGCAGCGCGCTAAGGTGGTATACGAATACCTTTACCGACAGATCGCGGATAAAAAGGTCAGAGCAACCATCGATTTTCTCTTAAACCGTGAAGAAGCGCACAACGCCATGTTCCGTGAAGCATTTAATAAGGTGCAGAAAACCGGCTCCAATCGTGACTTCGGCACCACCAAAGCCGCACGGATGTATTTCAGTATGTCCGAGCCGTCACCGCAAGGTGCAAACTTTGCAGATACCAACGTCAAACCGGTCAAATTCGAATAAAGCAAAACCGCTCTCCTTCGAGGGCGGTTTTATTGTTGTATTTCATGCAATATTTCGGTTAGCGAAAGATAACTCATATTTTTCAGTCTGATCTTTCTTCTGCTGCCGTACCGCGGATAAACGGTCAGATCGCATATTCCAAGCCGCTTTTGCCACAGCGACTGCTTTATCTCGGTGCACAGGATCTTCTCCTTTGCGATCAGTACGGTATAAAACTTCACCCCTGCGGTATATCGCAAGGTGAGTATCCCGGCATTTATCCCCAGCCCGGTATGCTTGTATGCATAAAGCTGCGTACAAAGCCGCCACATCAGCAAAGCCATAACAAACCAGCCGATTACCATCGCCGTTTCACGCCATGCGGGCAGCAGGAAAGCGATACAGCATATCAAAGATAATGCTGCCAAACTCCACCAAACAATCGGCAGATAGAATCGCCTCAGATATTTTGGCCGCAGCATCGGTCCGCTGACAGGATATTCCGGTAAAAGCAAAGATAGCTGCGCACCGATGCGTTTACAGTCGGCGGTCAGCAGTAAGATACCCCGCTTTCCACAGATGACCGATACGGTCGCCTTTTGCGCCAGATACAACAGAAAACTCTGCTGCCATTCAATATACCCGATCGTATCCGCAGCAAACTGCGATACTACCCTCTGTGGCAGTCCGCATTGTGTCCGCAGCAGCTTTCCCTCTCTGCTTGCCGTAAACCTGAGATGTGAAAACAGATGCACGACAAACGAGATGATAACCCCCAGCAGCATCAGATAAGCCATCCAGCCTATAAACGGCGGTATCCGATAAACTACCGGCAACAGCGCATAGTAGATCCATCTGAAATTTGCCTTTAACATCCCAAGCAGATCGGTCCCGATCAGATCGTAAAGCAGCGCAGCTGCAGCAGATATAGATAAGATACCGCCGATGACCCGTGAGGAGATAAGCGAAAAAAACAGGATATCTTTTCCCTTTGTCCCAACATGACAAGCTGCAGCATCGCACGTCCCTTGCTTTTGGCGGTATGCTTTCAAAAGCATAGCGGCATCAGCCAAGAAAACCGGCATGCTGCAGACCGCTTTTTCGCCCGACGCATATAACTGCAGTATTCCGCAGCGCATGATCGCCAGCCACAGCGGCTTTTGACACCGCATCATCACAATAGCACCGTACGGAATAAAACCGCTGCTTTTACATAAAACGCCTTTGCGTATGGAGATCCCTTCCGCTTGGATTTGATATTTCGTGCTGCGGTATCGCAGAATACCAAATAAGCACAGCGCCCCCAACGCTACGATATCCATCCAAATGGATACCGAAAAACAACCCAAAACGAAAAAAGAAAAAAGCGCACGAAGGATCGGGATCATCAACAGCAATATCTGCCGTTTGGCAAATAGCACCGCGGCTGCCGGATGCAGCCGATATTCCGAATTCCTTTTGCGCATATCTTCTCCCTAAACTCAAAACGGCTTAACCGCCGTCCCGTTTGGCAAGTTTGTAAAAATAAGAACGTACCGCAGCCGTATCGATCTGCTCGGGATCAAAACTGTCACATTGCAGCAGATACGGAAAATGCAGTCCTTCCTTCTCGTAATTCATCTCGTGCATTCCGCAGGCAAGGGAAAGTGCCGCCAAAAACTGCATTCGCTGCGTACAATGCTCGAAAAGGCTCGACGTTCCGGTATGCAGGTCAAGCAGCAGCAACCGACTGCTTTGGTATAAAAAACGGTAACGGTAAGAGGAAAGCTTCTCCAGATAGCGGCCGGAAAGATAACAAATCCGCTCTAAGTATTCTGCGGTCAGCTCGGACACAAAATGCAGTCCGCAGCGGTTAACTCCATTTGCCGCAAGACAAAGCCGCTCTCTGCTCTCTTTGGAAAGCTGCGGATGCAAAGCAAGTGCATCCAAAAAGGCTTCTGCCGCCGCCGTATCGTAAAACGGTTTCTCACCGAGCAGCATCTGCTTTGCCGTATCCGGCGAGATCACCTGCAGCGTATAGGCTGCCGTCAGACCGCTTTCCATAAGCATTTTTGCATAGCATTCCGACGGATAGGAAACACCGTCGCAGGTAAACGTGCGTACACCGTCTTTGTATGACAGCATGAATAATTTTTGCTGCTGCAGGGTCAAAACGATCTCAGATTCCGTGGTCGGTACTCCTTCCAACAGCACCGCGATCGCTTTACTGAAACGGTAAAGCTCCTTCTCGCGCGCTGATGCCGTCTTTGAAGGCGGAATACCCAGACAGAATACACCCTCTGCTCGCAGTTTGGAAAAATCAAGCTGCAGTGTTTTCTGTTCGGTTTTTATCTGCAGTCTGATCAGCTCCAAAGCAAATTCCTCCGTCTTATCGGTCTGAGAATAATTTTAAGCCCTTCTTGTAGAGTGCCGCTTCACTTACCGGATAGCCGCAAGCCTTGATTGCGTTTACAGCCAGTACATCCAAGCTGTCGATATACTGTTTGGATAAGCGGTACTGCTGTTTGATGACCGAAAGTTCGGTACATCCGAGGATGATACGGTCACAGCCGCGTTCTTTTAAGTGTGCGGCAACCATATAGAAATCCTCCATGGTGACCGGTGCATTCGCCTTGACCTCATCGTAGATGAGCATCATGACCTTCTCCTGATAGCGCGGCTCGGGTACGATTCCCTCGATTCCCTGCTCTGCCAATGCTTTCTGAAACAGTCCGGTCTGCACGGTACCGGTGGTTGCCATGATGCCGACCGTTTTCGCACCCTGTAATTTGAGCTCTTTTGCGGTCAGCTCGATCATGTTCAAAAACGGAACGGAAAGACCGTCCTCGATGATATTATGGAAATAGTGTGCGGTGTTGCACGGGGTGACCACAACACCGGCACCCATTTGCTCCAGTTTTTTTGCATCCTCCGCCATGATCGGACCCGGATTTGGTTTGCTATGATCCAAAATATGCGCGGTACGGTCCGGGATGCTGCAGTGGTTTAAGACCACCATATCGATATTTTCCTGGTCGGTCTCCGACTCGGTCATATCAACGATCTTTTCCATAAAATATGCGGTAGCCATCGGACCGACGCCGCCGATGATACCGAGAATCTTCTTCTCCATTTTGCTCCTTTGCGCTTAAAATTATTCTGCCATACCTTTCTTTCCGAAATATTTTTTATACTTACGGAAATGGTTGAGCGAATAGATACCGATGCGCAGACGGCGTTTGATGTTTAAGTCCGGTTTATAGAACAAGGAGTTACACCATTTGCCCTCTTTTCTCAAACGTACCGCTTTCTCAACCAGCTCTTTGTTCTGGCAATATTTCTTAATGACACCCATCGGGATCATGGTCCATAAGTTCTCGTTGGTCGCATAGGTCAGCTCCATCGGTTTGTGGTATACCACGTCATCTACCAGCCATTTGCCCAGGCTGTAGCCGGAGCCGGTAGTAAAGAAGCTGGATCTGCCCTGACGGATATTGATCTCAAACAGCTTGACCTCACCGGTCTTTGCGTGTACCTTCATATCAAAGTTTGCAAAACCGGAATAGCCGATATCCTCTAAGAAATACTGGAATTTATCCAGCAATTCTTTGTCAAAGGTGTTGATAACAGCCGCATAGGAACCGATACCCTCCGGGGTATGCTCCTCCAGCAGCGCCTGACCCAAGCTCATCAGCTTGACCTTATGGTCGGTGCCGACATAGCAGTTGAGTACACGCATATAAGAGTCATCGCCCGGGATGAATTCCTGTACGGTCAGATGGTCCTGATAGCTGCTCTTGTAAATAGCGGTGAAGATACGCTCAAATTCCGGTCTGTCCTGTGCAACAAAGACCTTCATCTTGCCCGGGAAAGAACACTTCCAGTATTCTACCGAGTTGGACGGTTTGATGATGACCGGGAATTCAAACGGCAGTTTGGCATCCTTCCAGTCCTCTTTGCTTAAGATAACCGTTTTCGGGTAAGAAAAACCGTACTTATCGCAGATCTTATAGAAATTCTCCTTTAACTGCAAAGCCTGTAAAAGCGGCTCGGAAATACAGTTGAAGCAGTATTTTTCACGCAGCTGATCCTGGAAACGGATCATTAACTTGATGTAACCGTCGGAACACGGAATCAAAACCAGCTTTTTGCCGGTGTATTTGTCCGCAACTTCGTTTAATTTCTTGATGAATTTCTCCGGATTCTCAAGATCCGGCTCAAACTCAAAGCGGATGATGCTTGTATCTGCGGTCGCAGAAAGCTGACGCTTGGATACTGCGATCGAGGTGATACCGTAGGTCTGGTGGAAATCTCTTGCCATGCCGTATGCATTGACGTCACTGCCAAGCAGTACCGGCAGAAAATCTACATATTCTTTTACCATTGTTGTGCCTCCTATACTGTCTGCATCTCTTTAGCGGTCTGCAGGATGATTTCTTTTTCGGAAAACGGCTCTTTTACGCCGCAGATCAACTGATATTTCTCATGTCCTTTGCCGGCAAATACGATCATATCGCCCGGCTGATGTGAGCGGATGGCATACTCCACCGCCTCTTTTCGATCCGCGATCTTGATATACGGGGTATCGCTGTCCGTGAATGCCGCAGCGATCTCGTCGATGATCTGCATCGGATCCTCAAAATCCGGATTGTCCGAAGTGATGATGCAATAATCCGCATACTCCGCAGCGATCTTTCCAAGCGGAACACGGCGCAGCTCACTTCTGCCGCCGACCGAACCGAAGATGACCACCAGGCGCTTGTAATCATACGCCTGCAATGTCGCAAACAGACTGTTAAAACTCAGTTCATTATGCGCAAAGTCGATCACCACCGTCGCATCCGGCAGCACCGGGATCAGCTCAATACGTCCGGTCACCACCGCATCGCGCAGTGCGGTAAAGATCTTCTTTTCATCGATCGCCATACCGCAGGCACCCAACATTCTGCGGGAGATCGCAAGTACCGCGAGTGCATTATACACCGAGAATTCACCCGGCTGGCTGATCTCAAAATACGAAATATCGCCGAGTACATTGCTCATAAAGCCCACACCCAGACGGTTTTTGGTCTGCCACGGTTTTAAGTCATACGCGGTTAGCTGCGCCTTACTTCTTAAACCGAAGGTCTGTACCTCATTTTGTGCTTTAATGGCCGCATCGATCATTGCGGATGCATATGCATCGTCCGCATTGATCAGCGCAAAACGGCTCTGTGCGAACATATCCGCTTTGCTCTGCACATAATCCTCCATGGTCGGATGCTCTTTCGGGCCGATATGATCCGGGGAGAGGTTGGTAAACACACCGACCTCAAAGGTCAGCTCATCGGTACGCTGCTGTTTAACACCCAGCGAGCTTACCTCCATAACCACACATTTTGCACCCTTCTCTAAAACCTCCGCAAAGATGCGTGCAAGCTCGGTGCTGTCCGGAGTGGTATATCCGGTCGGGACAGTCTCACCCGCAAAGGTCACACCGTTGGTGCCGATGGATGCTGTCGGGATTCCCAGCGCATCCAGAACACTCATGGTCAGATTGGCAATGGTGGTCTTTCCTTTCGTACCGGTAACGCCGATGATATGCAGTTTCTTTTGCGGGTGGTCATGCAGCGCATATGCCATCTTTGCCATCGCATTGCGGCTGTTTTCCACCTTTAAGATCACCGCATCGTCCGGGAGAGATACCTCTTTTTCTACCACGAAAACACGGCAGCCGTTGTCATACGCACTCTGTGCATAGCGGTGACCGTCCATGGTACCGCCCGCAACGCAGACGAATACCTCATCCTTTTGTACTTTTCTGGAATCATGGCGAATCGCCTTGACGAAAATTTCGGCAAGGCGTTGCTGTTCCTGATTGGAAATATACGATACTCCGTCCAACAGAGTCATCAGTTTTTTCATTCTGTTAAATCCTTTCCGTCGGCAGCATCCCCATTCTCAAACTCGGTGTTTTCCTCCTGATCGAAGCCCTCGGTACTGTCCGATTTGAAAAATACCATCAGTGTCTGGAAGATGATCATGATATCCGACCAGATGCTGTAACGCTCGATATACATCAGATCAAGCATCAGTTTATCACGCGGTGTGGTATTGTATTTACCCATGATCTGCGCAAGACCGGTCAGACCCGCTTTTGCACGCAGACGGAATTTGAATTCCGGGATGTCCTTATAATACTCGGCTGCGATGCTCGGACGCTCCGGACGCGGACCGACCAAGCTCATCTCGCCCATAAAAATGTTGAATAACTGCGGCAGCTCGTCCAGACGCATTTTTCTTAAGATCTTGCCGACCGGGGTGATGCGGTCGTCATCCTTCTTGGCAAGCTGTGCTTTACCGCCCTTTTCCGCATCCACACGCATGGTACGGAACTTGATGACATGGAAAGTCTCACCGTCGCGGGTCAGACGCTCCTGCTTATAAAAGACCGGACCGCCGTCACCGAGTTTGATGGCAAGTGCCTCAATGAGCATGATCGGGCCGGCAACCAGAATACCGATGCTCGATATGATCAGATCCATCGCACGTTTGACGGCACGCTGCTCCAAGGTCAGACCGCGGAAGGAAGAAGCAAGCATCGAGATATCGTCCAGCAGGAAATGCTTGCTGCAGTTTACAACAACATCGGTCAACTCGGTGGTATAATACACATCCTTGTGATATTTATACGCATAGTCCATGATCTCTGCTTTGCGCTCGGTAGGAACGTCAAACAGGAAGATCGTCTGCACATCACGCAGTGCGGTATGCCAATGTTCGGCATCCGCCGGCAGGATATCCACCACCTTGAATTCCTTCTTGCGGAAGGACAGTCTGCGCAGATACTCCGCTTGCTTTTCCGGCTTGCCCAAAAACAGCAGGCATTTTTCCGGCGGGTTATATTTGAAATAGATATTGTGTGCCAGATAGGTCATCAAAAAGACCCAGACCAACTGGAACATCAGCACGATCAGCAGAACATCCACCGAACCGAACTGCAGAAAATCGTGGTTGTAGCGGTTGACGTTCATGATCTCAAGCTCAAAATAAGTACCCAGATCGGTGAATAGCATCGAGATCATGGTAGAGATGATGATCTCACGCGGACGTTTTCTGCCGATCGCAAAACCGCCGTAGATGCGGATCATGCAAAGCGTTACAATGACAAAGGTTGTCATCGTGATCGCTGCGGTACGGGAAGCGCGGAACAACTGCGGATGTTTGATTCCCATGAATCCGAAGAAAATAATAAAGGAACCCACAAACAGCAGTATTTTCACAAGCGAAACGCCGATACTGCCGCGCAGCGAACGTCCCTTTTCCATATGTCTAAACATCGTCTATCACCCTTCTTAATCAACTCTTACTCCAAATTTTTAAGCCGTTTATGATATGCCGTATAACGTATGATTTCCACCGTGATCAAGGCGGCTGTGAAGAATGTCGCAAGCCAGAATCCGGAGGATAAGCGGCGGACCGGCTCCTGCGGCGAAAGTTCTTCCTCCGGTACGGTCGGCTTAGACATCTTACTGTCGGTAAAATTGAAGCTGACCAACGATACATCCTCTCTGGTATAAGGATTTCCCTGCTCACGCAGCGCACAAAGTGCTTCAATGGCGGCTGCGGTCGCTAACGCATCCTCTGTCTCGCCTTTACGCATCGAAAAACCGCCCGAAACACAGAAACAGCTCTGCAGCAGGTCTGGGTAGGTCATCCCATCGTATGTAAAATAGATATCATCCATCGGCAGATTGCAGCTGCAGATCGCAATGATCATCTGCGCTACCGTAACGGTATCGGTGTATTCTCTGCTCTCAAACAGCAGATTTCGCACACTCGGAGACGAAAGATAGCTGATACCCATCTGTACCGCCTCATTGATGATCGCCAGATCACGGTACTGCTGCAAAACGGTGACCGCCTTGGCTGTGGTGCGGATACCAAAGCTTCCGGTCGAAGACTGCGAGAAACTGCCGTCTTTGTTCTGACGCTTGAGTAGCTCGGCAATGATCCGGTTTTGCGACAGTTTGGCATTCGGATCGATCTCAAACGCAAAGCTATCGCAATATAATAAGATATCGCAAAGCTGCTGTGTGCTGCAGTTTTCCGGTTCGGTCAGATTGATAAAATCTGCAAACAGCACACGGTTTTCCAAGATTGGAGAGCTGTAGCCGCAATATGCAAGTGCGGTCAATGCCTGGGTCAGCGAGGAAAGATCGTCAAGGACGACTCCCTCCAGCTCGGTCAAAAGCAGCACATCGGTCGGATTGGCCGAACGGTTTGCCACACCCAATGCGGTCACTGCATCATAATTTCCGCGAGCCGCATTCCAATACAGCCAGCTGCAGGCGCTGTCGAGCATTGCGTCCAGGCTGTCATTCCACAGACTGCTGCTTTGCACCGTTTCGATATTTTGAAGCGCCTGATTTTCCGAATCGTTCGGACTTAAGCGAAAACCGATGGTATAGTGCGTATCCTCAGTCAAACTAAAATCCGCAAACGGCAGTCGTCTGCGCAAACCGTCGCTGATATCATAACAGCTTTGTGCACCGAATGCACCCTCGGTCAGCACGACACCGTTATTGAAGCTGATGGAATGCAGCAGCTCATCCTCAAACGCAAAATCTCGGATGATTCCCTGCTCCTTGCAGGTGTTTAACAGATCCTCTAAATCCGCTCCCGGTACAAGTGCAACACTTACCGCATCCACATACTCGGATTCGGTAAAGTTCTCGCTGCAGGTCAGCGTGACGGTCATAACCTCTGCAGACTCCTCCTCGGTCGGAAGCGCAAAGGCCGGCAGCATAAAGGCGCAGCAAAACCAAACCGCCATCAAATATGCGGTCAGATCCTGCAGCTTTCTTAAATTCCCCTTATGCCTCGTCACGGTTTTCACCTGCCTTGTCCGGTGTTTCTCTTTTTATTATACCCGGAATATGACGAAAAGTCTACTGTTTTTTATGTTTTTTTAGATATTTAGATCAAGTTTTGGATATTTCCGGATAATCCGACATATCGATGTTGCCCTCGACCTCCTCCGGAATATCCACCTTATCCAGCGGAATGCGGATGGTAACGCAGGTACCGACATCCAATTCACTGTCAATATCCATATAGCCGTCGTGCATGCTGACGATCTCGTTGGCAACCGCCAGACCGATACCGGAGCCGCGACGGGTATTGTTCGCTTTGAAGAATTTCTCTTTGACATGCGGCAGATCCTGTTTGGAGATACCGCATCCGGTGTCTGCAATACGCAGCACGAAAAGTTCGCCCTCCAATCCGGCATCTACCGTTACGGTGTCGCCGTCATCGGAATATTTGAGCGCATTGTCGATAACGTTGATGAAGACCTGACGCAGACGGTTGCGGTCACCGGTGATGACTGCAAACTCCAACGGTTCTTCGTAAATGAGCTGTTTATTCTCCTGCTTTGCACGCTCAGTAAAGATCAGTACCGCATCCGAAAGCTCCGCTATAATATCCAGACGCTCACGAATGAGGGTGAATCTGCCCGACTGGATGCGCGAGAAGTCTAAAAGCTCCTCCACCATGCCGGATAAACGGTCGGTCTCGTTCAAGATGACATGCATGCCCTTATGCATGGTGTCCTTATCGTACGGCAGATCATTGAGCGTTTCCGCCCAACCGCGGATCGCGGTCAGCGGGGTACGCAGTTCATGCGATACCGAGGAGATAAACTCGTTTTTCATGTTCTCGGTCGCAAGCAGCTCGTCCGCCATATCATTGATCAGATCGCAAAGCTCACCCAGCTCGTCCTCACGCTTCTTTTCCAGACGGGTGGAGAGATCGCCGGATGCAAATTTTCTTGCGGCAGCACCGACCTCATGGACCGGAATAACGATAGAACGCACGAAAAACAGACCCGAAACGGTGACCAGCAGCATGATTGCCAGCGCAGCAAAGACATAGATGCCGACAAATACCGTACGTACCTCATCGAGCTGCTGCATGGAAATAACATAGCGCACCGCACAGTACTCACTGTTGAGATGCGGCACCAACACCGAAACAGCAAGGATCTTCTCCCCACTCTCGGATTTACCGACATAGCTGCCGATACCGGTGGAAGATAACAGTGCGTCCTCAAAGTCCGGCATTACGATCTTACCCTCGATATCAAATCCGGTGGAGGACAGCACCACCTCACCGCTGTGGCTGACAGCATATACCGCCATACGTTCCTTATCCGAGAAATCCTCGATCAGAGAGCGAAATTCACGGTTGAAGTTGGCGGTGGAATCCTCACCGATCCGCTGGATCAGCGAAGATACCGTGTTGGCACGCGACATCACAGCCTGTCTTGCCGTATTATAGTAATAATTGTTGATCAGCATCGAAAATACGATTCCCGCGATCAAAAGGATCGCCGCCACCACGCAAAGCGTATTGACGATCCAGCGTTTGGTGATGCTGACATGACGCATTTTTCTGGAAGCGGCTTTCCCCCAATCGGTGATCACCGCGGTCTTATCCTTTAATCCTGCCATTTATAGCCGTATCCCCATACCGTCTGAATGTGTTTCGGGTCGGACGGTTCATCCTCTACCTTCATGCGTAAACGACGAATGTTAACATCCACGATCTTGATGTCACCGTAATAATTGGTACCCCAGATCTGGTCTAAGATCGCACTGCGTTCCAACGCCGTGTTGCGGTTTTTCAGGAAATATTCCATGATCTGATACTCTACCTGGGTCAGATCGATCTGTTTACCGTTTTTGGTCAGGCTGCGGCTTTTTAAGTTGAGCACGAAATTGCCGGAAACGATCTCCTGTGCGGCGGTCTGCGGTTTGCTGATCATGCTCACACGGCGATAGATCGCATCGACTCTTGCCACCAGCTCACTCGGAGAGAACGGCTTGGTGATATAGTCATCCGCGCCGATCATCAATCCGCGCACCTTATCCATCTCCTGTGTTTTTGCGGTCAGCATGATGATACCGAGCGTTTCACTCTGTGCACGCAGCTGTTTGCAGACCTCAAATCCGTCGATACCCGGCATCATAACGTCAAGCAGCACGATATCGAAATTGCCGCCCTCTTTTGCAAACACCTTGAGCGCTTCCTCACCGTTTGCCACATCCACTACGTCATAACCGCTGCGTTTTAAGTTGATGACCTCAAAATCGCGGATAACATCCTCATCTTCACAAACCAGAATTCTTTTCATTGCAAATACCCTCTCTTTATTTTTCTATCGTCAATTCAAAAGATATAAGCTGTCTTTCGCAACCACTTTATCCATAGATAACTTCGACATACTGTTGTGCCCGTAATAAAGGAATACGAGCTGACCGTTGGTCATCAAAAGCTCATATTTGCCGGATACATCCTGTGAAAGATAATCCGAACGACTCATAACACGAAGCGACAGGATTGCCGCACCCCGCTCACCGGTCAGACGGTCATATTCATAGAAGGTGATCTCGTTATCGACCGCAGAGCGTTCAGCGGTGACACGTTCCTCCCAGTTGCTCGGCATACGGAACACATATCCGAGCGAGTAATCCACATAGCTTAAAAATCTGCGCTGACTGCCGGTCGCATTATAGTTATACCACAGCGTAAAATAAAGCTGTTCGTACTTTTCCTTATCCTCATAGCCCGGTGCCGGAAGAATACGCGGGATCTCGTAAGAGCCGTCGTTTTCAACATCGGTGGTATAAATACCAGACGGACGCTGGGTGATCGCCACCTGTGACATCGATTCCTCGGTGCCCTGATATAACAGATGCTTGAGCTTACCCGACTTGGTACAAATGAGCACCTCGGTGATCAGCTGCGAACCCACGGTACCGTCCAAAAAGATCGCTGCCGTACCGTCGGCAAGTGTGCCGACATGGATCGCGGTATAATCGGTGACAAGCGGATACATCTTCACGCTGCCCGATACCGTAAATCCATCCTCTCCTACCTGGACCAGTTCACTTTCCGGATACATCTGCACCGTTTTGCCATCCTCATCCAGCTGTGCTACCGCAACGATGCGCATGATCTCATCGCTGCCGTCCTCATCCAGATCGCAGACCTCATAGTTCAAAGCGGAAAACTCCTCCCTTATCGAAAGGATGTTATTCTCAAAACGGTAGATCTCCAAAAGCTTTTCGGATACTGCGGTGCGGTTATAGCCGACGGTCAGATAGATCTGCTCGTTGACCGTCAAAAGCTGCACCTTCTCAACCTCATCCGCCTCGACACCCATATCGTACACCGAGATCCATTTATCATTGCGGCGGTCAAGTACATTCAGTCGGATCGACATACCGACACTGCTGCCGGACTGCGTTCCGGTATATTTGTAAAATGCGATCGCCTCAGACGATTCTTCCTCATCGATGTTGAGCATGATGATCGCGGATTTATATTCTCCTTTGCGCGGATACAAAAGCTGTATCTCGCCGGAAATGCTCTTTTGCAGAGCATCGTAGATCTCTTTCTGATCGCCCTGAAGCTGCGGCGGAGAAAGAAGTCCTTCCACACCGACAAAAGAGGTACAGCCGGTCAGCTGCAGCATCAAAAGCAGCACCGCAAGCACCCGGAATATTCCTCTGTTTTTTCTCATATTTCTATCGGCCCTTTCTGTTTTCTCATAAACGGGCAGAATCTCCCATAATGATATTATTATAGCACAAACTGCAAATCCACACAAGAGATTTGTAAAATTTTACGGTGTAAAACTATGATATTTACAAAAACAAAATGCGAAGGACAAGCATTTGCCCTTCACATATCATCACTTATTCCGCAGCCTCGGAAGAGGTTTCCTCTCCGGTGTCCGCTTCGCTCGGAATGACATCGTTATAGATGAATTCACGCAGCTTCTGTGCGGTGGATTCCACATCATAATAGACGTAAGAGATCTTACCGACATAGTAGTTTCCGCTGATGAGGTCCTCCTCAAGCGGCAGTCTGACATCTACAAATCCCGGATCCATGGTCATAACGCCAACCAAAGCCAGACAGTCGTTCATATCCAGCGAGGTGTCGCAGATGGTTAAAAACTCTTTCGCAAAATCCGGGTATTTCAGCGGACTCATCGAAAGTGCCTCGTTGAACAGCTGACGCAGTACGGTACGCTGACGGTCCGAACGGACAAAGTCGGAGTCGGATTTACGGATACGCGCATACGCAAGTGCCTGCTGACCGTTCAAGTGATATTTGCCCGGCGTCTGGATGTAATAGTCCTTCGCGGTGAAATCATCGTACTTCGCCTGCTCCCGCAGGTTTTTGTTCAGATAATAGCACTCTTTTTCCTTGACGTTGATGTTGACGCCGCCGACCGCATCCACGATCTGTGCCAGTTCGTTGAAGTTGACGGTAACATACTCTTTGATGTTGAGGCCGAAATTCTGGTTGATGGTCTTGATTGCAAGCTCCGGTCCGCCGTAGAAATATGCGTGTCCAAGCTTATCCTGACCGCGGCCATCGATAGTGATCAGCGAGTCACGCAGCAGCGATGCTACCTTGATCTTGCCGTGCTTTTTATCCACAGAAAGGATCATGATCGCATCCGAACGGCAGGCTTCGTCGCCGCGCTGGTCAACGCCGAACAAGGCAATGTTGACGATATTGCCGTTTTCACCCTCGGTAAACAAAGTGTCCTGCGTGTTGATGCCAAGCTGCTCCTCGTTTGCATTGAGGCTGTTGTTGCCAAGCACCGTACCGATATCCCAGATCAGATATCCGCCGACACCGACCACGCCAACGATCAGCACCAGCAGGATCGCAATGACCGCTTTGAGTGCGCTAAGCTTTCTCTTCTTCGGTTTTACAGGTGCTGCCGGTGCCTCGATCCCCTTGGTACGGATGACGCGCGGACTTTCGGTATTGGTATACTGTGTATTTTTTGCCATATGTAAATTCCTTTCGATATTCGTTCGCTGCGCAGCTATATACAAAAAATCCGCAGCCGACAGATTACCCTGTCAACTACGGATTCGAACAAAGTGCAAGAAATTTCGGGGAGAAAAACGCCTCTGCGGCAAATTTCTCCTTATTTTTCCTTTCCGATCATGATTCTGCGATCCAAACCGGAACGTTTGAGCGCCATTACGAAATACGGAACCAGGATCAGAGATACAACGATCGCGATGATGCCGTTGATCAAAGATACACTGCCCTTGGTGATCAAGGTAGTGTAAATGGTAGCCATCTCCTGGCCTTCCAGCATACCCATGATAAAGTTTTTGCTCAAATAAAGCACCAGATATCCCAGAATACCGCAGATACCGCCTGCCAATCTGCCGCCGAATAACATCTTCTGCGCTTTGCTGTCGGTATCCGCCGGTTTTGCTTTCAGCTGACTAAGAGAAAATACGATGCCGAAAACGCATACCGCGATCAGTGCAGCCGCACCGATCAAGCGAACAATGCCGGCAAATACGTCTGCTTCTTCGGCAAACAGTCCGCTAAATGCACGGTATCCCTGCATGCCGACCAATACTGCGATAACAGCAAGCAGAACGCTGCTGACCACCGAAACGGTCAGAGTGATCTTGCGGTCGATCGGTGCTTTGCCGTCCTCCATGCGCTGATGCATTGCAGCGATCTTTTTCATGGTATACTGTACGATGATGCCGCACAAGAATGCCATCATGAATTTGTTGATAAAGGTGATCCAGCTCTCGGAGATATAAATCGGATCGATCAGATCATAGAACATCGAACCGATGCCTGCAGCCAATCCGCCGCGTACACCGCCAAGCAGCATACCGGAAAGTAAACAGAAGACATTGCCGAAATGCAGCATGACCTTGCCAAGCGGGGTCGGAACATCAATGTGAAGATAGGTACCGACGAAGCAGAGTGCTGCCATCAGACCGATCAAGACGATTTCATAAACTGTGATTTTTTGTTGTTTCATAAGTACAACTCCTTTCGTGATACTAAAATTATATCCCTGCAATTTCCAAAAAGCAAATCGCCGCAAACACTTCGTTTTTTTGCGATTTTTATTTGATTTATCAGTTTGACAAGCAAAACCCTGACAAAATCCGTCAATCTTTCCAACCGTTTCCTGCGATAAAAATCGGTCAAAAAATGTACTTCGGCAAAACATACACTTTTCTTATTGAATCGTGCCTTTTGACAGGACAATTTGCAGATTTTCATAATCCTGTTATTTACCCGCATTTTATCGGCGAAAAACAAAAAATTATTTTTATTTCCGCATCTTTCTTCATGGTTATGTAACATTTTTCTGATATAATAAACTTGATGGTTTGCAGCCTTCTGCGCTGCGGCCGATTACTGTTATGATTATGATATAAAGGCAGGTATATATTTTGAAAAAACATTTCCTTAAACTGTTTTCCGTATTGTCGGCACTCTGTACGGTCATGATGCTTCTTTGCTTCCCGTGCAGCGCTGCCGCAGAGAAAACCTCCGAAGATTATAACGACGCACAGCTTTCCGCCTTGATCAAATTCTTCCAATTCGAGATCGTTTTGGAGGATGAGCAGACCAAGATGGAAAACTATGAATATGCGGGCATCGATCTTGACCTCTCCAAACCGTGGGAATATCCGGGCGTTGTCTGGAACGATACCGCGCCGTATTCGGTCCTCTCGATCGATTTCTCCGGTTACGAAAAGCTCTCCGGCAAACTGGATCTGACCCCGATGGTCAAACTGCAGAAGGTCAATCTTTCCGGCACCGAGATCGAATGGGCTGTCCTTGGCGAAAACTCCGAGCTGACCGAGTTCATCGCATCCGACAGTGCGATGCTCTCCTTGGATTTTTCCAAATGCACCCGCATCCGGACCATCGACTGCTCCGGCAGCTGCGTCCAGCAGCTTTTACTGCCGCAGCATACCGTAGAAACCTTATACTGTGACAACAACTATTTTACCTTTGCTACGCTGCCGGCATCGGATGCGGCAAAGGATTACCGCTATGCACCGCAGAAGGATGCATTTTATCTCGGCATCGGCGGCATCAACTCTTTAGAGCTCGGCAGAAAATTCGATTTTTCGGATTATCTTGCCGATGACATCTCCTGGTTTTATACCGACGGTACCCCGATCACCGATTACACCGTCGAGGAACAGATCTTTGAATTCGGCTCTTTACAGCTTGACGATCAGGTTTATGCGGTCATGACCAGCAAGAAGTTCCCAAAACTCACCCTCTGTACCGAACCGCTTACCGTTGTCAGAAACAGCAGCGCGATCGTATGGGTGTTTTTCGGTGCGATCTTATTTACCTTTATCCTGTTCTTTGCGATCCGCTATATGAATGCCAAAAAACGCGGTGACGAACTGCTCACCGACAAATACACAGGAAAACTCAGTGACAAATTCGATACGCTTATCGCAAATATCAGCGATAAACTGTCGAGAAAGAAGGGAAATTAATATGGAATTCATCAACGCTTATCTCTTTACCGCAGAAGAAGAAACTTATGAAGACGGTTATCTCCGTGTCGAAAACGGCAAGATCACCGGCATCGGCAGCATGGAAAACTATACTGCAGACGGCTCTGAGGTCATCGATCTCACCGGAAAACGCATCTACCCGGGCTTTATCGACGCACACTGCCACATCGGTATGTGGGAGGACGGTCTGACCTTTGAAGGTGCGGACGGCAACGAATCCACCGACCCGATCACCTGTGAGCTGCGTGCCATCGATGCGATCAACCCGCTCGACCGCTGCTTTACCGAGGCGATCGAAGGCGGCATCACCTGTGTTTTAACCGGCCCTGGCTCCGCAAATCCGATCGGCGGCAGCTGGACCGCAATGAAAACCTACGGCAACTGTGTGGACGATATGGCATTCATTCCGGAGATCGGTATGAAGTTCGCGTTCGGTGAAAACCCGAAACGTGTCTACAACGGCAAAGGCAAAGCACCGTCCACCCGTATGGCGACCGCCGCACTTATCCGCAAACAGCTCATCAAGACCAGAAATTACCTGGAAGCGACTGAAAAAGCAAACAACGATCCGAGTGCATCCGCACCGGCTTATGATATGCAGTGTGAAGCTTTGCTCCCGATCTTAAAACGCGAGAAAAAAGCTTTCATCCATTGCCACCGCGCAGACGATATCTTAACCGCACTGCGCATCACCAAGGAATTCAACCTTGACACCGTATTCGTTCACTGCACCGAAGGTTATATGATCGCAGATATCTTAAAAGCGGAAAACGCAGCGATCATCACCGGTCCGTACTTATCCGAGCGCTCCAAGCCGGAATTAAAAAACATGACCCCGGCAGGCCCGGGCATCTTATCCCATGCAGGACTCAAGGTCGCTATCTGCACCGACCATCCGGTCATTCCGATCCAGTATCTGCCGCTGACTGCGGGAATTGCGGTCAAGGAAGGCATGGCATATGACGAAGCGATCCGTGCGTTGACCATCTATGCGGCAAACGCTGCGGGTATTGCCGACCGTGTGGGCAGCCTGAAAGTCGGCAAGGATGCGGACTTTACCGTATATGCAGGCGATCCGCTGTCCGTTTACGCAAAACCGGAAATGGTATTCATCGACGGTGTAAAACGCAGCTGAACATCATAAAAATCCACATAAAACCATCATGATCTGATAAAGGAGATATTATGGCTATTTATCAAATGTCTGCCCCGTGCCATTTCGGTCTGGAAAGTGTACTGGCAGGTGAACTGAAAGCACTCGGCGCTTCCGATGTCAAAGCGGAGGACGGTAAAGTTAATTTCAGCGGTGACGAGCATATTTTAGTCCGCGCAAATTTACGTCTGCGTACCGCCGAGCGTGTACTCATCGAACTGGCTCGTTTCGAAGCAAGAAGCTTTGAGGAGCTGTTCCAGGGCGTTGCAAAGATCCCGCTTGAGGATTTTATCGGAAGTAAGGACGCATTTCCGGTCAAAGGCTGGTCCTTAAAAAGTAAACTGGCATCGGTACCGGACTGTCAGAAGATCATCAAAAAATCCGCTGTTGAGCGTCTGCGCAAAGCATACCACGTTGAATGGTTTGCCGAGACCGGTCCGATTCATCAGCTGCAGTTTTCCATCTTAAACGATAAAGTTACCATTATGCTTGACACCTCGGGTGTCGGTCTGCATAAACGCGGCTACCGTCCGGCAGCAAACGAAGCTCCGATCAAAGAGACCTTAGCAGCAGGTATCATCGACCTTGCCGGCATCTACGGCGGCTCGAATGCCACCGTCATCGATCCGATGTGCGGCTCGGGCACCCTGCTCATCGAATCCGCACTCAAAGCACTGCAGATCCCGCCGGGCATCAACCGTAAATTCTCCGCACAAAACTGGGGATTGTTTGATGCTTCCGTATGGCAGGAAGAACGCGGTCTGGGCATTGAAAAGGTCAGAAAGGACTGTACATTCCGCGGCATCGGTTCGGATATCGATCCGAATGCGGTATACATCTCGAAAGAAAATGCCAAGAAAGCAGGTATCTTAAGCCGTCTGTCTATCACCACCGCAGATGCAAAGGATTTGATCCTGCCGGATACCGACACCAGAAAGATCATCCTGTGCAACCCGCCGTACGGTGAACGTCTGATGGAGCTGCAGGAAGCTGAGAAGATCTATAAAATGATGGGTGAGACCTTCAAAAAATTTGAGGACTGCGATATCGCCATCATCTCCCCGCACGAGCATTTCGAGTCGCTCTACGGCAAAAAGGCTGACAAACGCCGCAAACTCTACAACGGTATGATCAAATGTCAGCTTTATATGTACAAAAAACGTTAAAGCGGAAAGGAATGCAACATGAGAAAGTTAAAAGATATTTACCGTGACCGCTATTCCTATCTGCGCCGCGGCTTGAGCTTATATTCGGCACAGATGGGCGGACTGCTGTTTTGCTTTGTCTTACTGCTCTCCCTTGCCGCTTTGTTAAATAAAACCTGGGGCAGATTGGTGATGCTGGGTGTGCTCAGCTTTGCATACTATATCACCGTATTCGCCTGCATGTGGGATCAGGGCAGCCGTGACCGCAGCAGAGTGAAATACGGACATATCAAAAAAAGCTATGCGACCGGATTCAAGATCGGTGCCATCGGCAACCTGTTTTGGTGGATCATGATCGGCAGCATGTTCTTAAGCAAACTCGGTATCGGCAGCAGCGTGCTGATCATCTTCAAATGGCTCGCACCGCCGGTATGGCCGGTCATCAATATGATGTGTACCTCCATGTACCTGTCCAACTTTGAATGGTGGATGATGTTTGTCATCCTCGGCGCAGGCAGCATGATCACCGTGATCTCCGGTATTTCCTATATCTTAGGCTACAATGAGATCGTTCCGATGCATAAACTGATGTATCATAAGAGCAAAAAAGAGCAAAACGACATCCACTATGATCCGCGTTTCAAAAAGTGAGGAACCCTATGAGCAAACCAACAGAAAATCAGTCCTGTCCGGCATTTAAGACCATGATCGGCGGACAGGCCGTCATCGAAGGCATTATGATGCGCGGCAAGGACAAAGCATGCATCGCCGTCCGCAAGGAAAACGGCGAGATCGTGACCGATACCTGGGAGATCAAGGATGCAAAAGCACTCAAGATCATCAAAAAGATCCCGGTTTTACGCGGTGTCGTCAGCTTTATCGGAAGTCTCTTGACCGGCTACAAGAGCTTAAACAAATCTCTTGAGCTCTCCGGCATGGCAGAAGATCTTGAACCGGAAAGCAAATTCGAGCAATGGCTGGACAAACACCTCGGCGATAAAATGACCGGAGTGATCATGGGTGTGGCGTCCATCATCGGCGTTGCCGCTGCCATCTTCTTATTCATGTACCTGCCGGCACTGCTGGTATCGCTCATCTCCAAGGTGATCGATCTGGGTGTCTTTGCAAGTGCTGTGGAGGGGCTTATCAAGATCTCCATCTTCGTACTGTATATGTTCTTGGTCTCCCGTTTAAAGGATATCCAGAGAATGTTTGCATACCACGGTGCGGAGCATAAGACCATCTTCTGCTATGAAGCAGGCGAAGAACTGACCGTCGAGAACGTCAAAAAATACAAGCGCTTCCATCCGCGCTGCGGTACCAGCTTTATCATCATCACCCTGATCATCAGCATCATCGCTTTTGCGGCCGTCACCTGGTCGAGCCCGCTGATGCGCGTGCTGGTCAAATTTGCGGTACTCCCGATCGTGATGGGTGTTTCCTTTGAGTGCATCCGCTTTGCGGGAAAACACGATAATCTGCTCACCCGCATCCTCTCGGCACCGGGTGTCTGGATGCAGCATCTGACCACCAACGAACCGGACGATCAGATGATCGAGATCGCCATTGCCGCACTCAAACCGGTATTGCCGGAAAACCGTGAGGAGATGAAATGGTGACCGCTTTGCAAAAACAAAAACAGCTTGCCGATATGCTTGCATCCGCGCAGATCGAGGATGCGGCATATGAAGCAAAGCTGCTGATACAGGCTGTGACCGGTTATTCCGCTGCTCAATTTCTTATGGGCGCGGAATTTCCAATATCCGCCGAAAATGCGCTTCATACACTGGTGCAAAAACGCTTAAGCGGCATCCCGATCCAGTATCTTTTGGGGGAATGGGAATTTTTCGGCATGGAATTTACGGTCGGCGAGGGTGTTTTGATCCCGCGTCAGGATACCGAAGTTTTGGTCGAGACCGCACTTTCCCATCTGGCGGGTAAAACCGATGCGCTGCTGCTTGACTTATGCAGTGGCAGCGGATGCATCCCGCTTGCCATCGGCGCAAACACCCCGCTCAAACAGGCATATGCCGTGGAATTTTCCGAAGCGGCTTATCGCTATCTGAAGGAAAATATCGCACGCTATCCGGATATCCCGCTGCATCCGCTGCTTGCGGATGCTTTGTCGGCGCAGACCGTCGATGCATTTGCCGACAACAGTCTTGACTGCATCACCTCCAATCCGCCTTACTTAAACGATACGGAGATGGAAGAGCTGCAAAAAGAGGTCCGTTTTGAGCCGGAGAGCGCACTTTACGCACCGGAAAACGGCTATCTTTTCTACCGTCTGATCCCAAAACTGTGGAAAAACAAACTCAAAAAAGGCGGCATGCTCGCATTTGAGGTCGGACATACCCAGGCAAAGACCGTGATGGGATTTCTGGCAGAAAACGGCTACAAAAACGTCGGTACCGCCAAAGATCTTTCCGGCATCGATCGCATTGTATACGGATATATCGAATGACAAAGGGCAGCCCGCTACGGCTGCCCTTCATCGTTACGTATTGTGGAGGAGAAGTCTTTCAAATTTAGTTATTTTAAGCTAACCTGCAACCGTAAGCTGCTGCAGGCTTCTTTTTCCCTGATCGAACAGGTCATTATAGACCCGGGTACATTTCTCGTACTGTGCAAACTTGCGTTTGGCGGATTCCACATCACCGTATACCTTCCAGCAGCCGACACATTGTGCGCAGGCCGCCTTGTTCTCGATGAAGCCGCAGACATCCTCCGGCGGGTACCCCAAAAACAGTCCGATCTCATGAGGAAATTCTTCATTCTCTGCCAGCCGTCTGCGCAGCTGCGTCACACAGTCGCCTGCGGATTTGGTACAGTATCCGCAGTTTTTGAGCAGTTCACCGGCTTTTTTATCTGCAAGATCCTGCTTCAAACGCTGTGGCCGGTATAAGTACAGCAGCATTCGCCGATCCGAAAATCGCAGCGGCGTCAAGCGCAGTCCCTTTTTGGTAAAATCGGTATTCAGTGCCCGCAGCATACTGCAAGCCTGTGCTTTGGAACAGTACGGGCAGGTAAACAGATTTCCGGTTTTTAACCCTGCAAGCGTCGGCGCTGCATTTTTGATCAATTTCTTTTCCAACATTTGCCCATCGCTCCTTTATCAATATTAGTTTTGACTAACTTTTGCTTTAGTCTTAAGCCGATCGTTGGATCGGCTTATAGTTAGTTATTTCTAACCAACTTCATTATATCACATTAAAGGCAGCGTGTCAATAGGTTTCGGGATATTTTCACAGTAGAATTATGGATTTTTTCAATTCTTCCGCGCGCATTCGGATGCGTGCGGCATTTCCTTCCGGGTCGGATACATAGCAGACCAGCACATCCGCCTGCTTTAATGCCCATTCGGTACATTCCGCGGTAAGTGCCTGCTCAACCTCCTGCGGCAGTTTGATCTCACCATCCTCATCCCGATAGCAGCTCAAATCGAGCGGCGCACACGGCAGCAGCATACGGTCATATAACAGCTCATCCCATACCTGCTCGGGATATCCCGCCACCAAAGTCCGCACCGCCGGCAAGGTACATTCCAGCTTTTTCACTCCGATCGCCGCAAGCAGTTCAAAGCGATTCATTCCGCAGTATAAAAACTCGACCTGCTTACCCTGTAGATACCGCAGATAGTCGTTCAGGCGCTGCACAACACCTTCAGGATATCTGCAATCTTCCTCACCGTAAAACATTATTTTCATGAACCATCACCTCGGATTATTCGTTTTACGAATATTATTATTCACAATAATTGTATTATAGTTCATTTAGTTTCGTTTTACAAGTATTTTGGATATTTAATATTCAGAAAAGTTATATTATTGGTATGAGGTGACATATCATGATACGACTTAAAGAATTACGTAAAGAGAGAAGAATCAACCAACAAAAATTAGCAATGGAACTGAATATGACGCAAGCTAATATCAGCCGATATGAACTTGGGATGTCTGAGCCGGATTTTTCAGTGCTGATCAAGATTGCAGACTACTTTGAAGTCAGCATTGATTATCTGATCGGCAGGACCGATTACAATCAGCCGCCGCAAAAGCACAATGCATTGGAGGAAGCTTTCCTTACCAAATACCGTAAACTCAGCCGATTCGATCAGCGTCAGCTGGAAGGCTACCTTGATCGCATCCTCGATGAAACAAAAAAACCTTGATTCGAACCATAAAATCACAAAAAAGCGTTGCACCGCGTGCCGTTCCATGGTATAATGGAAGAAAAAAGGAGGGTATTTCTATGTTTGATATCATTAGAAAACCTGATCGTGTTCAGCTGATCTGCGGTACTTATAAAAATGAAACCAAAGTCTGGCTGGAAGATCAAAACGACGTTTCGGTTGCATTTACCGAAACCGATGAAGGCTTAAAAATCGACATTACCGGCGATAAAACACCGCTTATGTTTGTAAAATGCCGTTGGTACGGTAAATTTGAACGCGGCAGCTTATTCTTCGGCGATGCCATCGAGCGTGCATACGGCAGCTTGAAATTCGAGGGTGTCCGTCCGGAGCGTATCATGCCGTGGTATTCCGTCTGCAAATCCGGCAATCATTTCGGCGGCTACGGCGTTAAAGTCCGTCCGGATGCATTTATATTCTGGCAGACCGACCCGTCCGGCATCACCTTGACCGTAGATGTTCGCTGCGGCTCCAACGGTTATGCAATGGCAGGTAAGACCGTCCATGCGGCTACCGTTGTTACCATGTTCGGCGAATACGAACAGGCTGCGGATTTCCTTTCCGACTTCTGCAAAAAGATGGCAGATGCTCCGGTGCTGCCAGAAAAACCGGTATACGGCTTCAATAACTGGTACTATGCATACGGCAACATCACGCAGGAGAGCGTTTTGGCGGATGCAAAACTGCTTGCCGAGTTGACCGAGGGATTGGATAACCGTCCGTTTATGGTCATCGATGACGGATGGCAGGACCGTGCTACCGTTTCCTGCACCATCAACCATAAATTCACCGATATGAAGGCGCTTGCGGATGACATGAAGGCACTTGCCGTACGTCCGGGTATCTGGATCCGTCCGCTTTTACCGAAAGCAGAGGAATACACCGAGCTGCGCAGCACTACCTTTACTCAGTTCTTGGATCCGTCCTTGGACGAGACCCTTGCGGTAATTGCTGCGGATATGCAGACCATCACCAAGGATTGGGGCTATGAGCTGGTCAAATACGACTTCTCTACCTGCGATACCTTCGGCAGATTCCATCCGGTCCCGACCACCAAAATGACCGACTTTGAATTCACCCTGCGCAATCCGATGACCAACGCACAGGCGATCAAAGGACTGTACAAGACCATTCTGGACAATTCCAACGGTGCGATCATCATCGGCTGTAACTGCGTATCCCATCTGGGTGCGGGCTACTTCCATCTGCACCGCAGCGGTGACGATACCAGCGGCAACGATTGGGAGCGTACCCGTTATATGGGCGTCAATACCCTTGCATTCCGCTTATGCCAGCATAAGGCATTCTTTGAAGCGGACGCTGACTGCATCGGCAACACCGGCAAAACCGATTTCACCTGGGAGATGGCAAGCCGTTGGCTGGAACTCTTGGTCGACAGCTCCACCCCGTTATTCGTCAGCATTGCGCCGGAGATCGTTACCGGCACCATCAAAGAACAGCTCAAAGCAGCGTTCAAAACCGCATCCAAACAGGAAGGCAGCTTCAAGCCGCTGGATCTGGAATACTCCACCATGCCGACCCGCTATGAGGTCAACGGCATCATCAAAGAGTATGATCTGGATGATGTCATGGGTGCCGAATACATGGAAGCACA
>JBGUUN010000289.1:0-4059 GCA_045133555.1 Oscillospiraceae bacterium | reverse complement strand
TTTCGTGTCCTTTCGCAGTTCAGGCAGCAACGGTTGAAGAAATTGAGCAAAAATATAAAGCTGAACGTGCTGAACTGTTGGAGCAGTTTGATAACGGTCAATTGGAATCTAATAAGTATCATGATCTTCTGTACGATTCCATTATTATGGAAAACTATGAAAAAAATCAGTTGCCTGAGGCGGGATATCAGATTCTTTCTGAGCAAATGCAGGATACGCAAGAGGTACGCAATGGTGTCATCAAGTATATGGATTGGGTTGGCGGAAGTCTGGCACATATGGAGGATATGAAGCAGTACTATGCTGATTCACGCAAAACTACGGTAGATCAAATTGAAAAATTTCCGGAGTTTACTTTTTCTGTTCCATTACCGATGAGTGATATTAACAATATGTTGGTTTATGGCAGTGGAGTCTTAAATCCGGAGTACTTAAAAGAGTTTGTGACGGCCTGGATCGTTGTAGGGTATGCAGATGCTGAACCGTTTTGTGTCTTTCAAATTCAAAACGGAAGTTTCAAGAACAGCTACCTGATTACCGGTGCATACCCGTCACCGATACAGGCATCTGCATATCATGAGCTGCTTCTTCAGCAGAAAGATCGATATTACACAATGCCGATTTCATATGCAACAATTCAGTATTTGGAGTTGAATGACGGAAAGCTTTCGTCTATGCACAAATATGATCCGATGAAAAAGGAAGAAACTACCATTGTTTCAGGCGAAGACCAAATGCCGATTTATTTTAAGGCAATAACTCTCGCTTCGCAGAAAAATATGCTGTCAGCGGTGAAGTATATTGATGGCAGCATTGTGGGCGGTTATGTGCCGGATGAGTATAGAAAGGCACTTGTTACCTATGAGGATATGTGGCACAGAGCAATCTTTGAATTGTATATCAAGCCCTGTTTGCTTCCGGCGGGAATCATATTAGGCGTGGCATTTTGCGGTGCCGTACTGCTGATCTTCAAAAGAAGAAAGAAAAATCAAAATCGATAAAATACAGGTAAAACGGTCCGGGAGTACTTCGGACCGTTTTGCAATTTTTGACATCTTTTGATGTGATTTTGACTTGCAATGCGGTACGGTATGTGCTATGATTAAAACAGAGAGGATGTGAATCTATGCAGGGAACGGTGTTTAATATTCAACGCTACTGTGTCAATGACGGTCCGGGTATCCGTACCACTGTGTTTTTGAAAGGCTGTCCGCTGCGCTGTATCTGGTGTCATAATCCGGAGTCGCATCTGACAAAGACAGAGCTGTTTTATGACCCTAAAAAATGCATCGGCTGTGCGGCTTGCATGGAAGTTTGTCATAACGGCTGCCATAGTATTGAAAACGGATTGCATCGATTCGACCGTACGAATTGTACCGTTTGCGGCAGCTGTGCCGCAGAATGTTATACCGATGCACTTGAGTTGGCGGGCGAGCAGATGTCGGTGGATGCGATCCTTGAGCTGGTACTGCGCGATCGCAGTTTTTATGAGAATTCCGGCGGCGGTATGACCGTATCCGGTGGTGAGCCGATGGCGCAGGCGGAATTTACCATAGCATTGCTTGCTGCGGCAAAAGAAAAAGGGATTCACACCGCGATGGAGACCTGCGGATATGCCGATGAATCCTTAATGAAAAGAGCAGCAGAGGTAACCGACCTGTTTTTATTCGATTATAAGGTTACCGATGCGAATGATCATAAACGCTTTACCGGTGTGGACAATCAAAAGATCCTATCCAATCTGCGGATGCTGAATGCAATGGGGAAAGAAATCGTGCTGCGCTGCCCGATCATACCGGGCTGCAATGATACTACGGCACATTTCGACGGTATTGCAGCGATGGCGAATGAACTCAAAAACGTCACCGCGATCGATATCGAACCGTATCATCCGCTTGGTTCCAATAAATCGGAACTGCTCGGCAAGGAATATCTGTGTAAGGATGTGACCTTCCCGGCAGAAGAAACCGTGAAGGAATGGATCGCTTATATTGCGGGTAAAACCAAAACTGCGGTGCGCCGTGGATAAGGAGAAAATATATGGAAAATATGAAACGTATTGAACAGCTTCGTGTTGCTGCGTTGACTCCGGATATCAAACTGGAACACGCATACTATGTGTTCTACAAAAATTATCTCGACCACCCGGAATTAAGCGCACGTTATGACCGTTATAATCTTGCGTATACAGCAGGCTTCGCTTCGATGGAGCCGATCATTGATGAAGGTGAACTGATCGTCGGTAAGCTTCGTTATCCATTTTTGGATGGTGAAAAAGAAGCTTGGGAATCGAAAGAATTTGCCGATCTGCGTGATCAGATTTGCGGATTCTACGGCCAAAGCTCTCACATGACGATCGATTATGAACTGCTTTTGGAAAAAGGTTTATCCGGAGTTCGTTCTTATATCGATGAAAAAATTGCCGCTTGCGACGATGCGGATACCATCGCATGGTATCGCTGCTGTCAAGTATCGTTGGATGCGGTTGCGGACCTGTCCGACCGCTATGCCGATCATGCATTGCATTTAGCTGAACATTGTGAAGATGCACAACGCAAAGCTGAACTGGTCGAGATCGGCCGGATCTGTGCCAAAGTACCGAAATATCCGGCAGAGAGCTTTTATGAGGCGGTACAGTCGGTGGCATTTTTCACGCTCTGCCTATCTTTTGTGCCGTTCAGACCGGGATGTATCGAGCAGTTTCAGCTCGGTCATCCGGATCGCTATCTGTATCCGTATTATGAGGCGGATATCAAAGCCGGAAAGATCGACCGTGAATTTGCACAGCAGTTATTCGACTGCCTTGCGATCCAGATCAATAACCGCGTCTGCAGCGGTCTTTCCTCCGGCTATATGGTCGGCGGCAGAGATGGAGACGGCAATATCGTAGCAAACGATCTGACCGAGATGGGCATGCAGGTCATTGACGATATCAGATTGGTATACCCGTCGGTCGGTCTGTGTATGTCCAAGGATACGCCGAGATACCTGCTGCAGAAGGCCTGTGAGATTTTATCGCACGGCAGGTCTCATCCGGCAATTTTTAATGATGACGTTATCACCAAAGGCCTGCAGTCATACGGTGTTTCGGAGCGCGAATCGCACGCGTATATCCACAGTACCTGTGTTGAGATCACTCCGGTGGCAGCTTCAAATGTCTGGGTCGCAAGTCCGTACACCAACATGCCGCAGCTGTTATTGGATCTGCTCGACCGTGAATACGACAGTTTCGATGCATTGTATCAAGCATATCTTGCACGCTTGTCTGCACATATCAAGTCGAACTTTGATAGAGAAGAAGAGGGCAGATATACCCGTAAGAAGATCTTCCATCCGCTGCTGTCCTGCTTTGTAAACAGCTGCTTGGATCGCGGTTTGGATATTGAAAACGGCGGTGCGACCTATAACTGGATCATGCCGAGTTTTGTCGGTGTCGGCAATCTGGTGGATTCGCTTCAGGTTATCAAGAAACTTGTATTTGAGCAGAAGGTACTGACCTTTGCATCGCTCAAAGAGATGTTAGACAATAACTTTGCAGGCAATGAGAGAATGCGTCAGCGTATCTTAAACGGCATCGAGAAATACGGTAACGATATTCCTGAGGTCGATCGGTATTATGAAGCGATCACACAGTTCATCATTGCCGAGTGTAAAAAACACCGCTCGCATCTTCCGAACGGCAATCTGATCCCAAGTGTATTCTGTTGGGTCATGCATGAGGCATTCGGCCGTGAGACCGGTGCGACCCCGGACGGTAGATTGGCTGGCTTCCCGCTCGGTGACGGCTCCGGTCCGTGCCAGGGCAGAGAACATAACGGTCCGACCGCTTCGATTCTGTCGAGTACCTGTTGGGAACAGCATGAATTGATCGGCGGTGTCGCGGTCAATATGAAGTTTGCCAAAAAGACCTTTACCGCAGAATCGTGTCAAAAAGCGGCCTCACTGATCGAAACCTTCCTGCAGCGCGGCGGCTTTGAATTCCAGGTCAATATCATCGACCGTGAAACGCTGCTTGATGCACAGAAGCATCCGGAGCAGTACGCCGATCTTGTTGTACGT
>JBGUUN010000288.1:0-3683 GCA_045133555.1 Oscillospiraceae bacterium | reverse complement strand
GTCTGCACCCGTGAGATCATGGAGAATACCGATGTTGCGGTAAAAGACGGACGTATCGCATTGGTCGGCGATGCTTCCCATTGCATCGGCGAGAATACCAAGGTGATCGATGCATCCGGTATGTACTTGGCTCCGGGTATGCTTGACGGTCATATCCATATTGAATCCTCGATGCTCTCCGCAGGCGAGTATGCTCGTTCGGTCATTCCGCACGGCACCACCGGTATCTATTACGATCCGCATGAGATCTGCAATGTTATGGGCTTTGAGGGTGTCGAATATATGATGGAGGATGCGCAGAGAACGCCGCTGAAAGCAATGCTGACCCTGCCGTCCTGCGTGCCGGCGGTACCGGGCTTTGAGGATAACGGTGCGACCATCACCTCCGCGGATATCCGCGAGCAGATCAAACTGGAGGAAGCGGTCGGTCTGGGCGAAATGATGAACTTCCCGGGCATCAACTTCGGTTCTCCGGAGACCCACGCCATCACCGGTGAGACCTTAAAAGCCGATAAGATCGTTACCGGTCATTATTCCATCCCGGACACCGGAATGGGCTTGAATGCTTATATTGCAAGCGGCGTCAGATGCTGTCATGAATCCACCCGTGCCGAAGATGCGCTGCAGAAGATGCGTCTGGGTATGTATGCGATGTTCCGTGAGGGTTCTGCATGGCATGACTTAAAAGAGGTCTGCCGCAGCGTGACCGAGCATAAAGTGGATTCCCGCTATGCGGTGTTGATCTCGGATGATACCCATCCGCATACCTTACTCAAAGACGGTCATCTGGATCATATTGTCCGCCGTGCGATCGCAGAGGGAATCGACCCGATCGAAGCGGTACAGATGGTCACCATCAACTGTGCACAGTGCTTCCATATGGACAATGAGTTCGGTTCGATCGCTCCGGGCAAATGTGCGGATATGATCCTTGTGGACAGTCCGGAAAACTTTGAGGTCAAGAAGGTATTCATTGACGGTGAGCTGGTAGCCCAAGACGGCAAGATGCTTTATGAGTTTGCACCGTATACCTATCCGGAAAAAGCAATGCAGACCATGCACGTCGGTGAAAAGATCACACCGGATACCTTTAAGATCAAAACCGAGAAACAGGACGAGGTTACCGTCCGTGTGATCGAGATCATTCCGGCAAGAGTCGGTGACTATGAGCGTCATATCACCCTGAAGGTCAAGGACGGTCATATCGAATCGGATACCGAGCAGGATGTCTTAAAGACCTTCGTCTTTGAACGTCATAAAAATACCGGCACCCATGGTATCGGCTTTGTCAAAGGCTTCAACATCAAATGCGGTGCGATGGCATCCACCGTTGCACACGATGCACATAATCTGTTGGTCGTCGGCACCAATGATGAAGATATGGCACTTGCGGCAAATACCCTGATCGCTTGCGGCGGCGGTATGTGTGCGGTACAAAACGGTGAGGTCTTAGGCTGCGTTGAGCTGCCGCTTGCAGGTCTTATGAACGTCAAAACCGCAGAGGAGATGAGTGCGAAAGTCGCGGAGCTGGATGCTGCATGGAAAACCATCGGCTGTGATATCGTATCTCCGTTTATGACCATGGCGCTGATCCCGCTGGCTTGTCTGCCGGAGCTGCGTCTGACCAACCGCGGTCTGGTCGACTGCACCACCTTCCGTTTCGCTGAGCTGGAAGTGGAAGAATAAGTTCGTTTGATATCCCGGGGTGAAAGCCTCGGGATATTTTGCTTTAGATTAAACATTTAATGTTTTTCATTAAAAACCTATTGACAAAGATCAAAAGGTATGCTATACTGTATTTAACGTTAAACGTTAAATATTTAATCGAGGAGATGAATCAAATGAAAAAGATGATGGAGACGGCAAAGAGCTTAAACAAATTTTTCAAGGTGCTGCAGAAGATCGTTTGGATCGCGGTCACGGTGGTACTGTGCGTACTGGCGGTACTGACTGCGGTAAGCCTGATCGACGGTAATGCGCTGATCGGTAAGGTGAATGCAACAGTCGATTTTGGGGCACTTTCGTTTGAGATGATGCAGATGCCGGCATACAGCAATGCGCAGATGTTATGGTATGCATGGGGTTGTGCGGCAGTCATGCTGCTTTTTGCACTGATTACTCACCGCGGACTTAAGGTACTGCGTAAGATCCTTGCACCGATGGAGCAGGGCAATCCGTTTGATCCGCAGATCGCGCATGAAATCAAAAAACTTGCAAATCTGACACTGGTGTTCGGTATTCTGCAGAATATCGTCAATGGAGTGGAAGCGACCTTGCTGCGCCATTCGGATGCGGTCGCACAGCTTATGGAAAGCGGCTTGATCCGCTCGGTATCGGTAAATTATACGTTTGACTGCGGATTTATCGTGGTATATCTGATTTTGCTGCTGATCTCGTATATCTTTGCCTACGGAGCAAAGCTGCAGCAGCTGTCGGATGAAACGGTTTGATGAGGTGAGAAATGGCGATCATTATACGTTTGGACAGAGTGATGGCGGATCGGAAGATCTCGCTCAATGAATTGTCGGAGCAGGTCGGCATCTCGAATGTCAACCTCTCCAAATTAAAAAACGGACATGCCAGCGCGATCCGTTTTTCCACCTTGGAAGCCATCTGCAAGGTGTTACAATGTCAGCCGGGCGATCTGCTTGAATACAGCGAAACGGAATAAATCAACACGGTTGTGCCGATACGGCGCAGCCGTGTTTTGCTGTTTATACGGAGTTTTTGATCTGCTGACGGGAATGCCGTGATGATTCAGAGGAAAATTTTCAAATTTTTTTAGAAGGCGATGACTTTTTTTGGCGGAAAAGAAGGTTGACAAAGCGGCGCTGATATGCTATACTTTGTAAATAAATCACGATAGAGGCGCGGTTTTCACGTAAATGCGGATGGGGAATCATGGTCCGTATGGGAAAGGGGAAACTGCCGAGAGTAAGGATGCTTTTCCCGGGCAGAATTACTCGGGCGCGACGAGAATATCGGCGCGACTGTCACTTTTTAAGTGTTGCGCTATTGGATATCAAAGACAGAAAAACTCTGCTCACGGTATTTGATAGTACCGTGATTTTTTATTTTGTTCCCATTTGCAAAAAAATAAAGGTAAAGGAGTTTAACAAATGGAAGGAACTTTATGGGCATTCCTGCCGGCGGTCATCGCGATCGTACTGGCGCTTGCCACAAAACAGGTATACGTCTCGCTCTTTCTGGGTATCGTCGTTGGTGCGCTGATGTATGCAGGCGGTGATCCGCTGAACGCAATGTTTACGCTCTATCAGGTTATGAGCGAAAAGGTGGGCGGCAATACGCCGATCATCGTATTCTTGGTCGTACTGGGTATCTTGGTCGTACTGCTGCAGAAATCCGGCGGTGCGAAAGCATACGGCGACTGGGCAGGCAAAAAAATCAAATCCAAGAGCGGCGCACTGGCTGCAACCGCAGGTCTTGGCTGCCTGATCTTCGTTGACGACTATTTCAACTGCCTGACCGTAGGTTCGGTCATGCGCCCGGTTGCTGACAAATTCAAAGTATCCCGCGCAAAATTGGCTTACATCATCGATGCGACCGCAGCACCGATCTGCATCATCGCACCGATCTCCAGCTGGGCTGCTGCTGTTGCAGGTGAGCTGGAGGGTGACGGTCTGATGGTATTCATCAGCACCATCCCGTTCAACGTATACGCT
>JBGUUN010000287.1:0-4076 GCA_045133555.1 Oscillospiraceae bacterium | reverse complement strand
ATGTACATCTGCTTCGACGAACCGGAAACCGTACATGTTGTGCTCGATAAGGCAACAGAGTATCTGATCCGTTACGGTCAGGCAATGAAGGATGCCGGTGCAAACGGCATCATGATGGCTGAACCGCTTGCAGGTATTCTGAGCCCCGATATGGCGGAAGAGTTCTCCGTTCCGTATGTAAAGCGTATCGTCGATGCGCTGCAGGATGATGAGTTTGCGGTTCTGTACCACAACTGCGGCAATTCCGTGCTCAGCATGCTCGAGCCGATCTTCTCTCAGGGTGCAGCTGCTTACCATTTCGGCAATGCGATCGACATAGAGAAGGTTATGGAACAGGCACCGGCAGATATACTCTGCATGGGTAATATTGACCCGGCAGCACAGTTTGCACATGGTACACCGGAATCCATGACAGCGGCAACCAAGGAGCTTCTCGAGAAGTGCGGCACATATAAGAATTTCGTTCCGTCTTCCGGCTGCGATATTCCCGCACATGCAAAGTGGGAAAATATTCAGGCGTTCTTTGAGGCGCTGAAGAACTAACACAAGCTATGCTGTGCCTGATACCTTCGGGCACAGCTTTGTTTTTTGGGACCGACCATGAAAAGGAGTGAGCTCGTATGTTGGATAAGGAAAAGCTTATTCAGGCCGTTTTGAGCGGCGGCGCCACAAAAGCTGAAGTGATCGAACAGGAGCAGATCATAACGAGTAAAGCATTTTGGGATATCTGTGCCGGAAACGGCTGCGGCAGCTTCGGGAAGTACTGGACCTGTCCGCCGGCGATTGGAGAGCCGGATGCATTGATAGCGGAAATTAAGACCTATAGCTATGCGGTACTGTATCAGACGATCGGAGAGATCGAAGACAGCTTCGATATTGAAGGCATGGGTGAAGTCGGGAAAAATCATAAGATAACCAGTCGTAAGGTGGATGAAGCGATCCGCCCTGTTATGGGTGATATGCGTTTTTTACATTTGTCCAATGGTGGATGTGACCTTTGTGCTCGCTGTGCGAAAGAGGAAAATAAGCCTTGCCGTTTTCCTGATAAGATCTTAAAGCCGATGGAGGGTTACTGCATCGACGTATATAAAACAACGAAAACGACCGGACTGAAATATATTAACGGTGCAAACACTGTAACATATTTCGGCATTATACTGTTTGGGGAGACTGAAAATGGCTGAACTGATTATTTTGAGAAACGGTGAACAGATCACCGTGTCGTTTGAAGGGCAGGTACTGCTTGACACACTTTTAGAAAAAGCGGGCATACGTACACCGCATCCGTGCGGTGGCCGCGGCAGCTGTGGGAAATGCAATGTAGAGCTTTCCGGCGCAGTCTCCGAGCCAAATGAGGCGGAAAAAAAGGCTGGGGTTAGACTTTCGTGTCAGGCTATGATCCTTGGTGATGCGACGGTTATACTGCCCGATGAAAATATCGATCAGCAGATCGAAACGGCAACAGGCGAGCAGCCTGAAGTTCTGTGCCCGATGGATGGTACGATCGGCGCGGCTGTAGATATCGGTACAACAACCATTGCCGTGAAGCTGTTTTCTCTTTTAACCGGCGAGTGTGTTGGCACGGCAGCCGGACTCAACCCGCAGGGTACTGTCGCTGCGGACGTTATGGGTCGTATTGAAGCTGCAATGAAGGGCGAGCTTTCTCTGCTGCAAACACAGGTCACAGATGCGGTAAAGAGTCTTTTAGAGGAAGCCGGAAAAGCAGTCGGCATGCCGGATGTACTTGTTATCACCGGTAACACGACGATGCTGTATCTCTTAACAGGCCGTGACCCGGAATGCTTGTCTCACGCACCGTTTGTTGCGGATACGCTGTTTGATACGGATGCGGAGCTTTACGGGCAGCGCGTCTATCTGCCGCCGTGTATGAATGCTTTCGTAGGTGCGGATATCACAACGGCTGTGCTTGCAAGTGGTATGTGCCAAAAAGATGAAGTTTCTCTTCTGTGCGATATCGGTACAAACGGAGAAATGGCACTGTGGAAGGATGGCGTGCTTTACGTGACCTCTACGGCTGCAGGACCGGCCTTTGAAGGTGCGGGTATCTCTTGCGGCTGCGGCAGTGTTCGTGGCGCTATCGACCGTGTATGGCTCGAAAACGATAAGATCTGTGTGCATACGCTCGGCGATGCCGAGGCGGTCGGCGTTTGCGGTTCCGGTTTGATCGATGCGATCGCTGCGGGGCTTGAAAGTGAACAGATCGACGAGACCGGTGCTATGGATGATGATGAGCTTGTGCTGAGCGGCGATGTGGCACTGGAGCCGCAGGATGTCCGTGCGGTACAGCTTGCAAAGGCTGCAATCGCAGCCGGTATGGAAATGCTGGCTGAGACGGCGGGTATTCCTATGGAGGATATCAAGACGCTGTACATTGCGGGTGGATTTGGCAGTCATCTGAATGTGGAAAGTGCCGTGAAGATCGGCCTGCTGCCGGAAGTACTTTCCGACAGAGCAAAGATCCTCGGTAATGCGGCACTGTCCGGTGCCGTGCAGGTGCTGCTTGATCGCAACGCACGCGGTACTTTAAGTGATATCGCGGCGAAGTCCCAGCACGTAAACTTGGGCGGCAATCCAAAATTCAATGAAAAATATATCGACATGATGTTTTTCGGAGACGATTTCTGAATATAATAAAATGCCTCCTGACCGTGGGGTCGGCACAGTGCCGGCTTTGCGGTCAGGAGGCATTTTTTATTTTGAATTTATCAGTCATCGAGTTCCGGTGCGTAAACGGTATTAAAACGGTCAATACGCAGAATGGAGAAACCGAACGGCGGCAGCTTAAAATCTGCCGGACCGGGTGTTTTATTCGTATACGGTGCACCAAAAATAAACTGTGCACGGCGATAATCCACATTTGGGATGACTACATTCTTTTCGCTGCGGTTTACGGCTACGAAAAGCGCGGTCTCACCGGTCGGGGTTTCGATGTAACGTTCAAATGCCATGATATGGCCGTGGCTGTAAATATTGCGCAGCTTGCCTTCTTTTAGGATGTCGCTGTGCTCGCGGCGAAGAAGAGCTAAATAGCGGTACCATGCAATGAGATCTTCTTCTTCGTTGCCCCACGGATAACAGGCGCGGTTGAACGGGTCGCGATAACCTTCCATACCGGCTTCGTCACCGTAGTAGATGCAGGGAACACCGGGCAGCATAAACTGCAGCAGTGCCGCAAGGCGGAGAAGTTCCATAGCGGTCTCTCTTTGTTCAGCGGTCATTTTCTGCTGGCTCTGCCAATCGCGTCCGCGACTGCCTGCATGCTCGCCGCCGAGCATGGTCAGTGCACGTTCGGTGTCGTGTGTGCCGATATGATTCATCAGGATACGCAGAACCTGCGGCGGGTAGTGCTCAACGATTGTTTCGATGCGGTCCATCATCAAAGAGGAGTGGTCTCCGGTCAAGAAGCCGATGATCGCATCGCTGAACGGATAGTTCATAACGCTGTCGAGCTGACCACCGAGGAGATAACGGCGGCGTACGCCATAGGCTGTTTTATTGGAAGCATCTTCCCAAACCTCGCCAAGGATCATTGCGTCGGGATCACAGGACTTTACGGAGCGGTTCAGGTTGTCGAGAAAACCGTCCGGAAGCTCATCGGCAACATCCAAGCGCCACCCGGAGGCACCGGCCTCGAGCCAATGGTTGATAATGCCGTTTCGTCCGTTGATGTAAGCATTGTAATCCGGGTCATCCTCGCGTACGTTCGGCAGGGTGTTGAAATCCCACCAGCACTCGTAGTCATTTGGCCAATTGCGGAAAGTGTACCACGGATAGTAGGGAGAACTCTTTGTGTTGTATGCACCGTCTTTGCCGTAGCGGCCTTCACGGTTAAAGTAGATACTGTCGCTGCCTGTATGACTGAAAACACCGTCGATCAGGATGCGGATACCCTTTTTCTTTGCAGATGCGCAAAGAGAACGGAAATCTTCTTCTGTACCGAGCAGCGGATCGATCTTCTCGTAGTTTGCCGTATCATAGCGATGGTTCGAATGAGATTCGAAAATCGGATTCAGGTAGATGCAGGTAACGCCGAGAGACTCAAGATAATCGAGCTT
>JBGUUN010000286.1:0-13746 GCA_045133555.1 Oscillospiraceae bacterium | reverse complement strand
CGTCAAGGGTTTGTCATGTGTGCATTTTATTGTACACATCCTGTTTATATGTGTACAATTATTTGCACACCGGCATTTAACCGATGTGCAATATATTGTACAGCATGATCAAGGTGTGAACTCCGGATAATTCGGACTCTGGTGTACAATGATCCGATCAAGGCCTGCCTGATCTACTCCGGTGTCGGACCCGTGCGCATAGAGCACAATCTTATTAAAGCGGATGTCATTCTGCTGGATCGTTAGATTGCATACCAGATTGCCGGCATTAATCGGAAATACTACTTTAAACAAATTGCCGTTGCTTCTGTCCACAACTACCATCGGATGGAATGGTTCATTTTCTTTTAAAAGCTGGATGGAGATCAGCCCTGTCGCATATGCCGGCAGATCGAGGTTCGTTGCTGTATCTGCTACAATAGCCCCGTCATACAGCTGCTGCGCGTTTTCGATCACACCGTTTGTACGGACACGGTACAGTTTCAATGATTCATAACCAGTAGCCATTTTGACAGTACCCTGCAGGCACATATGACCGTCACGGTACAGGTCGATACCACGTACCACGTTCTGCGTAGATGGTTCCAATTCTACGTTCTGAAGCGTTACACGTGCATTGTCTACGATATCAATGACTGCGCCTCCGGAGGTCGCGTTATATAGATTTACATTACCTGCAGAGCCGGCACCGGAGATAAAAGCTGTTTCCACGCGTGTGAAATCCGGAACTGTTACACGCAGCAGGCAATCGGACGCAGCTGTTAATTTATACGATGTGTGCGGATGCCAGTTTGAAAAAACCGGTCTGCCTGTATGACGCGCAGTTGCTACGTAATGAATATATGAATATTGTCCGCGCATCTCTCCGAACAGTTCTGCATCATAAGCATTGTAAAAAATACATTTGTTTGCGATGAGTGTATTGCCCACGGATGGGTGTCTGTCGAAAAACGGCAGGCATGCCCCCGTTTCAAGGACCTGCGCTGCGTCATTTTCTACCTGCAGATCGACGGATGCGGTTTGCGCTCCCTCATAAACCGCATAGCGTGGCAGCCGTTCAACGATGCTCTTGTACAGGCCAATCTCCCCGATATTTGCCACTTGACAGTTGTGGGTCCTCTGCGTGGGTGTGATCGTCATAATTAGCCAGCGATCATTAACCGGATCATAGGAAATGTCCTCCAATTCCTGCGAGTATTTGCAGCCGTTCCAGATATACGGGATGTTCCATCCGCGTATATATTGACCGGTTTCCGCATTGAACGCAAGGCATGCGCTCATTTCCATGTCAAATAGCTGGTAGTACGTGCCATTATGTACAGCGATGCCTTGTGTACGTGCATGGTTAAAAGCGTACTGCGTCAACTCCGTTGCCTGCAGTGTTACATCCGGAGTATCTTCTGCCGTAGCAGCAGCAAGCGCAGCCTCATCGTCATAAATCCACACCTTATTCTGATTGTTTCCAAGCTGACCGCCTCCGACATAGAATTTACCGGTCACATCATCGACTGCAATATTCTGCCCAGGTATCGTGTATTCTCTGTCAATCGAGGATGGAAATTGCGGATTGATCCTGTACACTTTATGTTGCGCGATGCTGGTTCCGCCCGAATCATCGACCGCTCCGGACAGGTACAGATACCCGTCAAGGTAGGCGATCGTATTTCCGTGATAACACTCTATCCGGTCGGACTTCCATAAAATCGTACCGGTACTAAGATCAATACAGACCAGCTTGCCCATGCTCTCCGATTCCGGTTTTGTCCGCACATAGATCACGCACTGGTTATTTCCGATATAGCAAAAGCCCTGCGGAGCAAATTCGTAGTGCTCCGAACTAAACCAGTTGGAGGAGTTCTGCAGAGTATCCGTAAGGTATTCGGCGAGCAGATTGCAGCTTGTAGCTCCCCCGCCTCCAATGTTTTTGATATATTCCGCGATCAGTTCCTCGATCGTTCCGTCCTCGATCATTTCCTCCAGTACGGCCCGAACTGCTGCAGTCACCGCTTCGTCGAGATCGAGATTATCAAAATAATCCATGACATACTGCCGGAGACTATTAAAGGCCTCTTCAAGGTCTCGGAAATTTTTATTCATGGCCTCTTGATAGGCTGCCCACTCCGCGATCAGTTTGCGGATCGTAGCGAGCACCCAATCCAAATTGAGATCGTGTAGATTTGTATAGGGGAAATTTTCAAATAATGCCATACCCTACCTCCTGTTAGTATACGAGCAGGCAAAACTGCCGTTTGAAATCTGTGATAATATAATCATACCACGAAAAGAGCGCGATGTCACGCTCTCGCTGGATCATGTCCTGTGTCATGGTGACACCGATGTTACCGGTCCTGCGGACGTGCTCGCTGTCCTCGTGCGATCCGTGATCGCCTCCGTCCTCCGTCCAGCTGCCATTACTGTTTTCTTTCGATGCGTTCTGCCATCCGGAAGAATCAAAAGCAGCCACCTGCGTGATCGTCTGATCCTCGGAAGTTCCGTCCTTGCCATAGTTATTTTCATTGCTGCCGGACCGGTCCGTCTGTACGTCCCCGTCTACGTTCCAAATAGGGTTATATTTAAACAGACAGCTGTCGAGCAGCTTCTGCCATACCGGCAGCCTCCGGAGGGACCAGAAATACAGCATGTCTTTCATGGTATCAGGATCAGTAAAAAGAATCTCCAGTTCCGCGCACTCCGTCAGTATACCGGCGATCAGCACGTTTTTATCCGGAGTAAACAGTTCCGCGTATTTAACATCCGGATTTTCTGACGGTCCTTCCGGCAGCTGCAGCCGGTCAAATACTGTCGGATCGTGATGGTAAAGCGTCATTATCGACAGCAGCGCTTTTCTCCTCATTGTACCGCCTCCTTACTTTGATATCTATGCCGAACAGCTTCTTAACTTCCTTAAAACCGTCTTTGAGGTTGTCAAGCCATACGTCCGATTTTGCCATCGTACTATCATCGTTCGCCTCTACTTCTGCCGTAATAAGACGTTCTTTTTTATCCGTGTTGGAGTTTTTAAGGCCGATATCCGCATCGAACATCGTCTCTATCTTCCGCATGTCTGCCAGAATATCCGATCCTAAATAATTACTCCTAAGGTCCTGCGCGAACCATTCCCACGGCCTGCTGCCATCCTCTCTCATTAGTTCCTTGTCGATCACGACAAAAGGATTCCCTCCGGACATCTCATCGTAGGACTTTTTGAGCGCCTCCGCAGCTGCTTTATTGCTCGCGATCGCTACATAGGCCACGCGAGCGGTAAACAGATTAATGCCCCATGTCTCCGCGGAGAGCGCCATCTGATCCGCATAGTAGTTGATCAGATCGAGCAGTCCGAAATAGTCCGATGTGAGTTTTACGAGCACGCAGTCCTTGCCGATCGTCAGATCGTAATAGTGCTCCCGTAAATAAGGATTGATGCACAAAAACTTTTTAGGCCTGTAGTAGAGATCATATCCGGAGATCGTACCGGCCTGCGGTACTACCCCGTATTCTCCCGTTTTGAAGACTCCGACATATCCGAGCGCAAACAGGCAGAACTGCAGATAGTCGCGGTCCCACGTCTCCGGAATATCAAACTCAAAAACAGATACCACCTTATTAAACAAATACCTGCGGAAATATGCCTGCAGGTAGGTGTTCTGCACATGGAAATATGACGGGTTATATGCCGAATTGATCAAGTTCTGCAGCTGGTAGTTCGCCGGTACTTCTATCTGCGGCAGCTGCGCCCTTGTATTATTCATAGTAAAAACCTCCCTCTACGAACGAGCGTATCTGTTCCTTTTCCTGCTGTGTTGCTCCGGAGGCAATACACGCACCGCTCTGCGCGACCATATATCCGCCGAGTCCTGCAGGAGTGCGTGTCTTACAGAGAGGCCTGCCGAACAGGTTATTATCCTCGTCTACAATATCCGGAAACGTAACTTCGAAGTGCGCAAAAGCTCTGATCGCTCCGAGGCCTCCACCGCTGCCGGACGTGCTCACAATAGGGACGGACTTCTCTGCAGCATCTATGATACCGGTAGCGCCTCCTGTAATCGCTCCTGCAACGTCTCCTCGCAGAGCACTCCCCACAGTTCCGCCTACCGTGCCGATCGCGCTTTTTGCGAGCCCTGTATAGTCTACCGACATTTGTGCAAGCTGTACACTGACACCAAGCTGTGCACTCAATACCCCGTATAAATGCCCGTTGTCATCTCTTATACGCATCGTTGCAGCGCCTGTTACATTGTCGCATATCCAGTTAGCATATAGATTGGAAGCATCTGCCATAAACGTAGGATCGAGTACCAGACTGCCGAACGGCTCACACGTAAACGCGTAGGTCGCGCCCAGTCTCCGCCACTCCTGTGGAGTATTTTTAAAGTTTGACGGGACCGCGCAGCTAATAACCCCTGCCGTAACTGATCCTGCTAACATACCTGCAGATACTCCGGAGGTCCAATAGCCGAAATCCAGCGGAGCGCCGGAGCCTGCCGAGACAGAAAACGGCAGCCACATACACGATACTACGTATTGAAACGGATTGATAAGACATTTTGCCACTTCTCCGTTGAATTCCGTAAATACGGTGCTCCAATCCGTATCCCATGCAGGAATGTCGACAAGATTCATCATAGCATTACGAAATGCTGTCATCTGCGAATATCCGAGCACATGATAAGCTACGGCACCGTTTGCCGCCCCTTTTGATACTACTCCGAGAACATACGAGCCTGCCGGATAGGACTGCGCCCAGTTTGTCGCAGGGTTTTCAATCTCGATCGTTTTACCTAATTTTGTAGGATATAAGGAATCCAAAATTTTCTCATCATATTCTGCCGAGGATCGCAGGATATATAAAGATGCAGCTCCGATCGCGTCCTTAAATGAGGCCAGAACATCTACGGATAAATCCGCGGACCAGAGGCCCCCGTCAAACGTCCAGTTTTCTACATAATAATACCTGCCATAGGTCGGTATATAAGCATAGTTGTACGCGGTCGGATTGCTCGCAGCAAGTTCGATGTAGGGATTGAGTTTACTCGATCCCTTTTTGAGCGTACAGTTGTACGAGGTCCCTCCGGAGGACCTCGCTGTACTGTTTAATTTTTTGGAAAATGTAGAAAATGATACAATCATATCGCAGCACCCTGCTGATTAAGATGCTTTTGCATGCAACTGATTTGTTGCGTAAAACGTGAGGTTATCGCTGCTGCCTATTGACATACTTGTCTGACTATAATTGTACTCAGTAAGCTGCCCATATCTCCACCCGTCAGCGGTTGAAGCGGACTCCGGATCATACAACGGTCCATAGAGCGCAGTAACCGGTAACGATGCATAGTAACCAGAAACGATAATAACCGTATCAGTTGGAACACTGTCGAAATCGTAGGATGCTCCGGAGCTGTCCGTAATATCTGATAACGGTACATTTCCTATCTGTCCGGATGCAATAGTGGCATCGCCAGCGTTTGCATAATACGGTCCGTACAGCTGCAGACCTGCCGGTATTGCTGCGATTGCTGCATCATTCGCTGCAATACCGTCCTCCGCATGGTTAAGAAGCTGCGCCGTGATCGTGTCGCCGGTTTTCCATGTAGTTTTACTATAAGACATATTATTTCCTCCTTATACATAAGTAATAAGCAGGTGATACTTACGTATCAACCAGCCGTTGCCGTACCGACTACGGCAGTTCCGACTACGTTGCTGCTCTCGCTGCCGGATGCAGTATCGAGGACCAGAACGACCGCGTTCTCGGTGAGATCAAGGTTATACCGATCCGTGAAATGCCAGAAGAAATTGGTATAACCACCGCGAGCATTAAACGGCGCTGCAGCGTTCCACTCATTAACGGTTGTAATGCCGGCAGCTTCCTCGTCAAAGATAACACCGAGTACGTAGTCAAGCGCTACGGCCTCCGGATTCTCCGGAATCTCTCCATCGCTGTCGATGTATGCCGGAGTTACGGAAATCTCTGCCGGTGCTTTGATCGCCTGCCAGTAATTGACTTCCTCGTGATCCGCATACTGCAGCAGTTCATCGTGATACACGTCCGCCAGAACGGAAGCGCCCACGCGGTTGACATACGGAGTGAACAAATACATTTTCTGCATCCGGACCGGTGTATGCCGTGCTACCGGCTTTCCGGTGATATCAAGGTGATACTGATACGAGCGCTCCGACATCATGCCGGACAGGGTTTTGAGGAAACCATACAGCCATTTTGCAAATTCCGGAAAATACGTGCCGGAAAGAATCTGATCCCGTGTAAGGGACGCTCCCGTTTCCGCGTTGTATGCGTCTACGAGATACAGAACATGCGTTTTGCCCGTATCCGTGCCGGAAACCGCCTTCTTTGCGCCGATCAGATTCGACACGACCGCACGTGCGGTATTTTCATGCGCCTGCTCAATCTGATCCTGAATGTTCTGCATGACCATCGCGATGAAACGTCCGAACTCTGCCGAGGAAGAAAACGCGGTATCAAGCTGATCGCGGAAAATCGTGATCGACTTCTGATAGACGTTCTGCCCGTAGTAGTTCGTTTCAAGGACCGCAGGCTTATTAACGCGCTGCTGATCAATGGACTGCCCGTCTACAAGTTTGATGCGATCATCCTCTTCGAACGGCTTATCTACGCTCTGCAGTTTGCGCGTACGCGCTCCGAATCTCTGCTCATCCATGAACAGGCCTTTAAATTTCCGGTCATACGGACGGACAGAAAAGATCGTTCTGCCGAGGACCTGCGAGATCGACTGAATGACCGCATCGTATCCGGTCTGCAGCGTTGTCTGCGCTACGGAGATAAACTCCGATTCATTGACCGGAGCAAGGCCCTTGCTGCCGGTTGCCTGCGCGTTAATCTCATTGAGGATTGTCGCAAGCTGATTAAAATTAAGTGTGTTTACGTTCGCCATGTTCTACCTCCCTTATTTACTGTTAAACATGCCTTTAATAATATCCTCGGTCGTTTCCGGACCGTTTGCCGGTGCGTTCGCTCCGCGGATATTGTTCGCCTGTACGGCAGAGGTCAAAGCCTGCAGCTGCCCCGTGATCCCGTTGAGCAGTTTCTGCGTCAAATCCTCCGGAGCCGGTGCCGGTGTTGGTGCCGGATCGCCTGCCGGTGCCGGTGCAGGATCACCTGCCGGTGCAGGATCACCTGCCGGTACAGGATCACCTGCCGGTGCCGAAAGCTGCATAATTTCCGCCTTGGTAAATCCTGCGTTAACAAGTTTCAAGATATCGTCTACACTAATCATTATGTTATGCCTCCCTGCATATTAGATAATGCCATGATTTTTTACCGCAGATCGCGTCCGCGCTCATGCCGTACGCTCGCTGAAAACTCTGCAGAGCAGTTGCGGTACGCGGTCCGAAATCTCCGTCCGCACCATCCGGACCTAAGTTATAGCCGTAATCAATGAGTAGCAGCTGCATCGCTTTTACGGCCTGCCCCGTCATACCCTGCTCAAGGATCGGCAGCTGCGCAGCGCAGTATGTTACGACCGGTTCCGACTTTGCGTCTACTCCATTCGTTAAGCATACGACCGTGTGCCCTTTGACATTCGTACAGAGGATGTCTCCTCTAAGCAGATACGCGTCGCTTTCCGTATATTTCTTATCTGTGAGGATGTCAAAGGCCCCCGTACTCCGGAGGACGCTTATTTCATTCGCTGTGTAAAAATCCGGAGTATTGACACCGGCATACAGCACGCATACGCGGACCAGCTGCGCGCAGTCTGTCTCGCACGCTTTTGTGACCTTGCTGCAGTCCCAGTTCACACCTTTTGCGATGTTGTAAAGCGTCCTGTTTTCAGACTGATCATAGCCTATCTTATTATTAGCACAAGCGTATCCCATATTCTGGGCAATACGCTCCCGTACGTTCGCGGACTTCGCCCGTATAACGGTCCAACCTTTGGAGTGCTTATACCACGTCTGCAGCGAAACTTCTCCGGAATAGTCGGTCGTGCTTTTCTGCTTCTGATCGCCAGCCTGCCCTCCGGAGATTCCGCCTCTTTCATCGGACCTTGCGCTGCCTATGATAACGCTCATGCCGTACCTCCGAGTTTCGCGGACAGTTCCGTGATCGCCAGTGTGTTATTATTGAGTGCCTCCGTAATCTGCTTGAGTTCCTCGCTGTGACGCTCTGCCATCTTGCTGTTCTGCCAGAAGAGCGCAATACAGGCAGCAATCGGAAATCCAAGTGATCCTATTAACTGTGTGATCGTTCCTGCATCCATAATTATCCTCCATAGGGGCCTAACGCGTGCCCGCGCATGATCAGGGTTCCGCCCTCTGCATATGATCCGGCCCCTGTATTGTTTATACAATAAAATGAATAATTAGTCAATAATCCTGCATATATGCCGTGAAAAGAGATTTTGCAAGCAAGGATCCATAATAAAAGCTGTCCGAGAATAAATAATTATACACGATGCGAGGATACCTCTCTTTGAATTGTCCGATGCCTCGCTCCGTTGCCGGATAATAAGGCGCGCTGTCTTTCGCGATCCCTACGGTAATCAGATATTCGTCCGTCCGCGCTTTATGCCTCCGGACGCACAGTTCTCCTACATTGACAACTGGTTTATACTCCACTGCCGGCCTCCGGAGGATATCACTGATATCTAAGTTATAATCATTTTCTATGGACATCTTTTGAAACTCCGTGCCCTGCGACAGCTTATAAAGCGCAGTCTCCCGTTTCGCGCTGCTGATCGGACTGCGCTGCGGATAATATAAGGATATGGAGCGCTTATAATCGTGCCACTCTTCCTGCCCTTTTTTCATCATCCCGTCCGTGACGGCGATCAGTCCCAGTCCCATAAAAATCTTGTTGTTTATGTCGTTCGCGTTCGCAGCTGCGAGCAGGATCACCGGAGGCCTGCCCTGCAGTTCCCTGTTTCGGTTAACCGTCTCGTACATATTGAGGAAAGCATCAAACTCGTGTTTGATCGTCACGCGCTCCGAGCGTTCCGGAATAAACTCGTCAAACAATATGTAGGATACATCCGACATATCAAACGACCTAAGGGAGGCGAACGTAGACAGCGCAGCCGTATAATATAACGGCCTGCCATCTACATAAACGGCAGTTACTCCCTTAACGACTTTAAGGACCTCATAGTCAATATGCCGGTCATTTGCTACAGCCTTAAACGGTGTAAAATCCGCTTTACCGATAATGTCCGCCTGCGCCTGCGTCCTGCGCAGGTAGATCGCGGTCTTTCCGGAGTCGTACAGATAGGACAGCATCCCGTACGTTTTGCCGGTCCCCCGTCCTCCTACAATAAAATTAAAGATCGTTCCGTATGCAAAAATACCGGCTATGTTCAAATAGCCGGTATCCTCATACAGGTTGATATGCTTATCACCTGCGCCCACTCTTTTTAGTTCCTCCGTCATCCTGCTTGCTGTCCGCGAATTCCTGCGACTGGATGCAGACATCAAGCGTATAGACCGTCTTTCCGTCCTTATCCTCGTAGCTGCCGGACTGCAGCCTGCCGGTTACCGCGATGCGCAGGCCCTTCCGGAAATACTTTTCCGCAAATTCCGCACCGGCTCCAAATACCACGCATGGTATGAAATCCGTTTTCGCGTCCTCCCCGTAGCTGCGGTCGATCGCGAGCGTATAATTTGCTACCGCTGTCTGATCTTTTCCCTTGCCGAAATACCGGAGTTCCGGATCACGGCAGAGCCTTCCCATTAACTGCACACTGTTCATAATTTCTACCTCCGTTTCAGTGTTCTACTTTCTGCGCGTTCTTTATAAAATCGGATTCCGTCATTACATACCGGACTTCCTCCGTCCGCACTATGTTAAAATCAAGAAATACCGCGTTCTTAAACTCTGCCGTTATACGCGTGCGCACGTATTTAACGAGCTTCTCCGTAGTCATGTCGCACGCGCTGCCGGTGAGTTCGTAGTTCTTCCGGACCTCTTTTTTCCGGTCCCTGTCATAGATCGCAGCATCAACGATTACATGCTTAAATGTCCGCGTGATACATCCGCGCTCTTTCCTGCTTCTTTTCGGTGCTCTGATTGTTTCCATATTTTACCTCATCTCCTTTCCGCAAGCCCCAAAGCATTCGCCCTGTCAGAGTTTCCATAATCCTTAATTGCTAATATCGCATCAATCGCCGCCTGTCTGCTTATGCAATCAGCATTTAACTTGCCGGTAACTTGCTGAGGATGTGCGGACGGCAGTGCTTTTATTGCATCTATAGCCGCTTTTCCTGCCCACTTCCACTCAAGCGCCTCAATCGCCGCCTGTCTGCTGATTAAATCATTCATGCTGTTCACCTCTCATGTCTGCTCCGCAGTTGGGGCAGAACGACAATGTATGTATGTCATTCTCATACCATGGTTGAAAACCGCAGAACTCACACGCTTCTTCGCTTGTCCACCGACCGGCTTTGCGCTCCTCGATGGTCGGCATATGTTTAATCGTTGCCCTTATACACGCTATTGTTACCGTTGGCTCATCACCAATCGGAAACGCTGTGAGCAATTCATCCGCGTCTATCAGTCTCATTATTCCCTCCTGTCAATGATTATACGATATCCACTCCTAAAACGTCAAGGCCTTCTAATAGACGCTCATACTCGGCAGTTATTCCGAGTGTATACGTTGACGGCCTTAAACAGACATTATCTGTTATAACCAGTTCGTGACCGTCTCTTTTAATCGCTTTGCATACGTTATCGTTATAGACAGCCTCGATTCCTCCGGCCTCGACAAAAACGAAACCGTCTTTAAAATTGTCGATCGTTCCCAGTTCCGCAGCTGCTTTTCCCTTGACCACTCCGGCGATCGTCACGTGCAGGCCGTGATCGTCCGTATAGACGTATTTCTTCGCGCCCAGCGTTTTAAACTCCGCGCAGAAATGATCGAATTCAAGTACACCCATGCTATGCTTTTTCCCTTTTGCGTCCGTTGCTACAGCACCAGTCCCTCTGGAGTCGATCGCTCTTTTCAAGTTATAGTCGGTAAAATCATGCTCGCCGACATAATACACGCTGTCCGTGTCGCAGTAAACAAAATCATCCACTCCTACTATCTCGATCGCTTCCTGCAGCCTAAGGCGCGCCCATGCCGTTACCCAGCATCCCCACGCGTACGAGAAAAATGCACTCTTTAAACTCTTTTCATATTCGATCCGAGGGTCCTTATACTCCGGATCGCCTTCCTGCGCTTCCATGAGTTCTTTCGTCATAGGGTCATAGTAGATCGTAGTCCGTACAGGGTCCTGCGCAGACATGCCGTAGAGACTGTTTAATTTATTCTTACTCTTCATATAAAGCAGGTCCTGCTCCGGATCGCCTTTTAACTCCGTTTTGAGACGGTAGTATTCCGAGATCGTTGCACGCAGGGAAGTAGGAAGCCTCCCATAGTGCGAGTAACGGCAGTCCATGATATAGACGGTATCAAAATCGTACTGCATAGTAAGTATCTTCCAGTCGATATCCGTGCAGGTATGCTCGCAGTAGCTGCAGGCAAGTATCCGCCCGTTGTCAAGGTTGCCCTCTTCTCCGTGAACGTGCCGACATTTACTAAGAGGCAGGTAAGGATCACCTCGCCGGTAATCCTTTAAGCGTACGTTCTCCAGTGCTACGCGGATCACATACGCATATCCGTCTGCGGAAAGTTCCTGCAGGTCCTTTTGCGTAGCGTGCTCCAGTATCCGCCACGGTCCACACGGGAACCGGCAGTTCATCTGCACATCCGGATACGAGGAAGAGCGGTCTACGCAGGTGACGTTTCTTACTTTCTTCCGGACATAGAACCGGCTCGCGTGCGTATTCCCACCGCGGAAAGCCTCGCGCAGCAGCACATAGGTGTTGTAGTCCGGCAGGCACTCCTGCAGCCACCTATAGGATACATTCCGCATCGCGTGCTTTGCGTCCCTCCGGACGTATCCGGTAGATGTGAGCGGTATCGTGTTGAGCGTGTCCCCGTCGTGCTCCATCTCATTCCGGATCGCCTCGCAGAGGCCCTGCACATCGTACACGCAGTAGGCCAGTTCCTCCGGAGACAGCTGCGTCCAAGGATATCTTATTTTCTCATAATCGTACGTATCCGCCAGCTTTACGTGCTTTGCGTGAAACTTTGACGTATACGTAAGTAGGTCCATGTTGCTGTGGACATAACTGCATCGGTACTCAAACTGTCCGTACATCCGGCATTTGGCAATTTTGCGAGGATTGAGTGCAAATATATCCTCCGGAGCAAAATCGTACACGCCTTTTAAAAAGGAAAATTCATAGGAGAGGTTATGCACGTAAATAACGAGCGTACAGCCCTGCAGATACTGCTGAATTTTGCGCAGCATCTGCAGGTACTCGCTCCACGTCCGGCCTACGACAACAAATTCACCGTTGACGCAAAACTGCCAGATATACATAAAAGACTGATCAATTTCCGGCAGCCGAGTAGTCTCAATATCAAACGCGCACACGCAGTCTAGGTATCGAAATTTCTTTTTTGTTCCGCGGTTGCCTGCAGGGAGCCTCACTTCCTCGTACTGCAGCATGGTAACCGCGTTAAACTTCTCCACCGGTATTATAATGATATCATCCAGTAGTCCACTCATGTCCTTTGCTCTTTCTGCCATTTGTCCCACGCTTTAAGCAGTACCGTGCTTCCGGATCGCGAGCGCTTGCCGGAGCGCACCCTGCTGTACATCTTCGCCACGCGCTTGCTGCTGTACTGCTTTGCATAGCCGGAGGCTCGATAGAATTCCATAAACCGGCCGAAATCCTTTAAGTTGTCTTTCGTGATCCCCTCGTAGCCGTGCCTCCGGAGAGTATCAAGCGCTTTATTTTTGGTAGCCTGCCATCCTCTCACCGTGGACATCGGAGATTCGACAAAATCCGCGAGTTCGCTCAGTCTCTGCCGTATCTCTGCGTCCGTGAGATCGCGTGTATACGGAAATCTTTCTTTATTCCGATCATAGAACCATCCGGTCTGTCCACGCTGCTCCATGCGCTTTAAACGCTTCATAGCAATATCACGCTGTCTCGTGTACTCCCTCCGGACCTCTGCAGGCGAGTATGCCTGCAGGGACCTTGGAGTATATTCGGAAATATCCCATTTTAAAGCCATGATTCATTCCTCCTCTTTCCGTTTATAAAAATGATCCGCATGCGTAGAGCCTCTGCGGAATGTCTCACGCAGCATAATCAAGGTCGCCCGATCCGGCAGGTCTTTCTGCATCGCATGCTTTACAGCCTTCCGGACCTCTGCAGCAGAGTTATATTTATGTTCATCCATTAGTAAAGCCATGTTGTCACCTCCCTGCGATCAGATCGTTAATGCCGTCAATGACACTGAAAATACGATCGTACGTAAACTGTACATACACGTCGCTGTGCTCGTTCAGGTCCTCCGGCAGATACGATTCCATGAGCGAGATACAGGACTGCTTTGCTGTATCGTGCGAATATCCCTCGGTACGCGCAGCTACATAGTGATCGAAAATACTGACTACACTAAATTCCATGATTGACCTCCTAAATTGTACTTCCATGTATTTTGTATACATGATCCTAACACCTTGACATCTGGACCGGATCGGTCCTATGATTATAGTACCACGGTATCCGCGTTATGTCAATCATTTGTCGCACCACCTCCGACAAGTGCTTGACAGTCTGCCGTGGTACATAATATCGTACACCGGCATGTAGAGCGGATAACACCGGTGCACAAAATATTGTACAGCGTCAAGCCCTCGACAGTGGGAACC
>JBGUUN010000285.1:0-6186 GCA_045133555.1 Oscillospiraceae bacterium | reverse complement strand
CCTACTAAAAACAGAAAAACGGCGTGACCTTCGGGTCACACCGTTCTTCTGCAACTTAAATAGTTACTTATCCCTATTAAGCCTTTCGATGCGGAGTTTTTCATGTAAAGGAATTATTTCAGGATGGTGAAACCGCCGATGATCGGAAGCTCTTTCATTCTGCCGCTTGCAGTGTTGATGAGACCCAGAATGAATAAAACCAGACCAATGATACCGAAAGCCAAACCGAGCAAACCGGCCAGAAAAGCACCGATGTACGGGATAAAACCTAAAATCATACCTGCAATATAGGACACGACAGACAGTGCCAGGTTCAGGATGAACAGTAAGAAGCCCTGATTGGAATGGAATTTTACATACGCAGAATCTCTTTTCAGCAGATACGGAATGAGGAATAAAAGACCGAAGTAGCATAAAATGCAAAGGTATTTATTTTCGTTTGCATCGTTGTAATCAGCCTGATATTCCTGTCCTTGGAAGTTGATGTTCATGATAGATTCCCCCTCTTTCTTATATCTTTTCCAGGTTTCCCTGTAATATCAGTATAACATGACATAAAGATTTCGTCAAGTTATTTCGAGATAGAGTCAAGGATTTTCCCGCTCGAATAAATATCGCAGCCGGACAACATCCCCCTCGATGAACTCCTCTATCAGCCTGCCGCCGTTTTTCTCCAGTACACGAATCGCACTCCGGTTCCATTGACAGGTCACCACCTCCACCTGCGTAATGCCCTGCTCATAGCAGCGCTCCAACGCCAGCTTCAGCAACAAAGTTCCGTATCCTTTTCCACGATACCAGGGTGCAATACCGGCGTGCAGATGTCCCATATGCGTTGGTGCTTTGTTCTGAACCACCGCACCGTAAATGATCCCCGCCTCATCCACCAAAAAGTAGAGTACTGCCGGAACACCGGTCGAAAGCATCGAACCGGTGGTGCGGTCATCCTCGCACCAGGAAAGCCATTTTTCATATGTTGCTTTTCCGCGGCGCAGCAGCTCGGGCTGCATCTGCGGCTCTGTCTCTTCCCAGCGTTCCATCAAAGCTTCATAGGCTTCTTTATGCAGCTCGTTTGGTATCTCCAGATGCATCATATCTATCACCTCATTCCAATGATACCGCAGACAGCTGTATTTGTCAATCAAAAGTCACAAAACGACAAACGGGAGAAGTTTTTGACACTTCTCCCGTGAAACCGTTAAATATTTGCAGCAATGATCTTACCCATTTCAGAGCAGCCGACCTTCTTCATGCCATCGGACATGATATCGCCGGTACGGTAACCGTCGGTCAATGCTTTCTGCACTGCCGCTTCGATCGCATCTGCCTCTTTGTCGAGGTCAAAGCTGTAACGCAGCATCATAGCCGCACTTAAGATGGTTGCGATCGGGTTTGCGATATCCATGCCTGCAATATCCGGTGCGGAGCCGTGGCTCGGCTCGTACAGACCGAATTTGGAATCGTTTAAGCTTGCGGAGGAAAGCATACCGATCGAACCGGTGATCATGCTTGCCTCATCGGACAGAATATCACCGAACATATTCTCGGTGAGCACTACGTCGAACTGTGCCGGATTTTTGACCAGCTGCATTGCGCAGTTATCTACCAGCATATGCTCCAAAGTAACTTCCGGATAGTCTTTTGCCACTTCGTTGACAACAGCTCTCCAGAGTCTGGAGGAATCCAGTACGTTTGCTTTATCTACGCTGGTAACTTTTTTGCGGCGTTTCATTGCGATCTCAAAACCTTTGATTGCAATACGGCGGATCTCGTTCTCGTCATAGGTCAAGGTATCGGTCGCTTTGCGAACACCGTTTTCAACCACTGTCTGACGCGCACCGAAATAAAGACCGCCGGTCAGTTCACGCATGATCATCATATCAAAGCCGGCTTTACCGGTACTCTCTTTGAGCGGGCAGGCATCTGCCAGTTCGTTATACAGATATGCCGGTCGAAGGTTTGCAAATAAACCCAAGGATTTACGGATCTTTAAAAGGCCTGCTTCCGGACGTTTCTCCGGCGGGAGTTTATACCACGGAGAGGTGGTGGTGTCACCGCCGATGGAACCCATCAGTACCGCATCGGATGCTTTTGCCAGCTCGATGGTTTCATCGGTCAGCGGAATACCGTGAACATCGATGGACGCACCGCCCATCAAAAGCTGGGTATAGTTGATGGTATGACCGTATTTTGCAGCGACCGCATCCAATACACACATTGCCTGGGTAACGATCTCCGGACCGATACCGTCACCTTTGATAACAGCAAGATTTAAGTTCATATCGGTCACCTCTTATTTCTGTAAGCTCTTGAGCAGGCCGCCCTTATTGATGATGTCCTTGATGAACTCCGGGAACGGCTGTGCCTGATAGCTTTCATTTTTGGTTACGTTGGTAATGATACCGGTATCGAAATCGATTGCAACCTCATCACCTGCTTCGATCTTCTCACTTGCTTGAGGGCATTCTAAAATAGCCAGACCGATGTTGATCGCATTGCGGTAGAAGATACGGGCAAAGGTTTTTGCGATAACGCAGGAAACACCTGCTTCTTTGATTGCGATCGGTGCGTGCTCACGGGAAGAACCGCAGCCGAAGTTAAAGCCTGCAACCATGATATCGGACGGTTTTACTTTATTGACAAACTCTTTATCGATGTCTTCCATACAGTGGGAAGCGAGTTCTTTATGGTTTGCGGTATTTAAGTATCTTGCCGGGATGATAACATCGGTATCAACGTTATCGCCGTATTTATGTACGAATCCTTTGGTGTTCATTAAAGGCTCCTCCTTACTCCATGATGGTTTTCGGATCGGTGATATATCCGGTCAATGCACTTGCAGCAGCAACTTCCGGACTTGCCAAGTAAACTTCGGAAGTGACATGACCCATACGGCCGACAAAGTTACGGTTGGTGGTAGCAACGGCACGTTCACCCTCTGCTAAAATACCCATGTAACCGCCTAAGCACGGACCGCAGGTCGGGGTGGATACAACACAGCCTGCTTCGATAAAGGTCTCTAAGTATCCGAGTTTCAAGGACTCCATGTAAACCTTCTGGGTTGCCGGGATCACGATCACGCGAACGCCTTTTGCAACCTTTTTACCTTTTAAGATATTTGCAGCAGCAGCCATATCAGAGAGTCTGCCGTTGGTGCAGGAGCCGATAACGACCTGATCGATCTTGACTTCACCGATCTGATCGAAGGTCTTAGCATTCTCCGGCAGATGCGGGAATGCAACGGTGGATTTGATCTCGGACAGATTCAGCTCGTATACTTCATCATACTCCGCATCCTCGTCTGCTTTATATACGGTGATCTCGTGATCGACTCTGCCGTTTACATATTCCATGGTGACATCGTCAACTTCGAAGATACCGTTCTTTGCGCCGGCTTCGATCGCCATATTTGCGATACAGAGTCTGTCATCCATGGTCAGGTTTTTCAAGCCCTCACCGGAGAATTCCATGGAACGGTACAGCGCACCGTCCACACCGATCATACCAATGATATGCAGGATGACGTCTTTACCGGAAACAAACGGTGCCAGTTTGCCGGTCACGTTGAACTTGATCGCACTCGGTACCTTAAACCATGCCTCGCCGGTTGCCATACCTGCAGCCATATCAGTGGAGCCGACACCGGTGGAGAATGCACCCACCGCACCGTAGGTACAGGTGTGAGAGTCAGCACCGATGATGCAGTCGCCCGGGCCTACCAAGCCTTTTTCCGGCAGCAATGCGTGCTCAATGCCCATTTCGCCGACATCGAAGTAGTTTTTGATATCGTATTTGCCGGCAAAGGTGCGGCACTGTTTGGACTGCTGTGCAGCTTTGATATCTTTGTTCGGGATAAAATGGTCCATAACCAGTGCGATCTTTTCACGGTCAAATACACCGGTAAAACCGTTTTTCTCAAATTCGTTGATCGCAACCGGAGTTGTGATGTCGTTGCCGAGTACCATGGTGAGTTTTGCTTTGATGAGCTGACCCGGTACTACTTTGTCCAATCCTGCGCGTGCTGCGAGGATCTTCTGAGTCATTGTCATTCCCATAACTTCTTCCTACCTTTCAAAATTATGCAAGCATCTGGTTGATCGCAGCAAACAGCGCTTTGATCGATGCGGTAATAATATCATCGTGAATACCGACGCCCCAATGGCGATTGCCTTTTTCATCGGTCAGACCGACATAAGCAACAGCCTGTGCACCGGAAGTGGTACCTAAGGTATGCTCGGAGTAGGTCAGGTTGGACCAGGAGATACCCAGATCTCTCTGAAGTGCTTCGGAAACTGCGTCCAAACGTCCGTTACCGCTGCCGTACAGCTCTTTAAGTTCGCCTTTTTCCTCAATGGTCATGAATACCTTAAAGTTCTCCCCATAGCGAACATAATGATAATCATCGAGCTTAACGATATCCTCGCGATTTAAGTAGTTCTTACGGAAGATCTCGTATACTTCCTCCGGCTGCAGTTCTTTATGTGCATGATCGGATACGCTCTTAACAGCATAACCGAAGTCCTCACGCATTTTCGGCGGCAGATCAAATCCGTATTTCTGCTCGAGCAGATAACCGATACCGCCCTTACCGGACTGGCTGTTGATACGGATAACGTCACCGTCATACTGGCGTCCGACATCTTTCGGATCAATCGGCAGATACGGTACGGTCCACTGATGCAGATTCTTCTCTTCGCGCCATTTCATACCTTTCGCGATCGCATCCTGATGCGATCCGGAGAATGCCGCAAATACCAATGCACCGGCATACGGCTGACGCTCATATACATGCATGCGGGTCACTTCTTCGTATACTTCGACCAGCTTCGGCAGGTTGGAGAAATCCAGACCCGGCTCAACACCGTGAGACATCATATTGATCGCAACGGTAACAAGGTCTACGTTACCGGTACGCTCACCGTTACCGAACAGGGTACCTTCCAGGCGGTCTGCGCCTGCCAAAAGACCCAATTCGGAATCGGCAACCGCACATCCGCGGTCATTATGCGGATGCAGCGAAACCATAACGTTTTCTCTGTATTTTAAGTTTTCACACATATACTCAACCTGACTTGCGAACACGTGCGGCATAGACATGGAAACGGTGACCGGCAGATTGATGATCGCTTTGCGGTCTGCGGTCGGCTGCCATACATCCAGTACAGCGTTGCAGACTTCAAGTGCATAATCCACTTCGGTACCGGTAAAGCTCTCCGGAGAATACTCAAAGCGGAAGTTTACGCCCATCTCATCTGCGATTTCCTGCAGCAGTTTTGCACCGGAGATCGCGATGGCTTTGATCTCATCCTTGCTCTTTTTGAACACCTGCTCACGCTGTGCCACAGAGGTGGAGTTATACAGATGAACGATCGCATTTTTACAGCCTTTGAGTGCATCAAAGGTTTTACGGATGATATGCTCTCTCGACTGGGTGAGTACCTGTACGGTAACGTCATCCGGGATGAGATCCTGCTCGATCAAAGTGCGTAAAAACTCATATTCGGTCTCGCTTGCTGCCGGGAAACCGACTTCGATCTCTTTGAATCCGACCTCTACCAGATGTTTGAAGAATAAGATCTTCTCTTCCAGGCTCATCGGCACGATCAGCGACTGGTTACCGTCGCGCAGGTCAACGCTGCACCATACCGGCGGGTGGTCGATATACTCCTTTTTGGCCCATTTAAGGCTCTCTGCCGGCGGCATAAAATAGCCGCGGCTGTACTTATCTGCGTTCATAGCATTCCTTCCTTTCTCTCGGGCGGGCAATAAAAATAAAAAAGCCCTCGCCCCTTGTATCATGCAAGAGGCGAAAGCTGATCACTTCCGCGGTACCACTCTGCTTGGCAAAGCTTGTTTGCCCACTCGTTATACATCAGTCCAAACCGACGAATGCTTCCGTTTATAACGAGGAGAATGCCCCGTCTGCGCCTACTGAGAAATTCTGTTCAGGCAGCTGCTCAAGGGGGAGAAAAATCGTTTTCCGTTGTCATCTTACACCGACCGATGACTCTCTGAAAACCTCCAACGATCTTATGCCCTGTCAAAGCATTTGAATTATTGCACCTATTATAGCAATTTTGGTATGCTTTGTCAAGCATCTAATTGTAAATTTATTCTGTACATTCCAGCGAATGGGATAACAGACATCCATCTTTATCGTAGCGCAATGTTAAAAAGAAGATCGGT
>JBGUUN010000284.1:0-2022 GCA_045133555.1 Oscillospiraceae bacterium | reverse complement strand
AATGTCCTATCGGATTGATTTTAGTATACCGCAAAGATATTGTCTTTTTTTACGGTTTCTGTGTCCGATTTGTGAATTTTAGCACTCTTGGTGCGAGAGTGCTAATTGTTTTGCAACAAAATATTACGATTCGAATAGGGTATTGTTTTTTTTGCACCGGCATGCTATAATATAATTAAAGAAACCAAACTTTCCCATTAAAGAAGGAGGGATAACCGTGAAATGCTTTAAGCGATTCCTGCTTCTCGCTCTATGTATCCTATGGATCCTGACCGGCTGCGGCAGATCGGCCGATCATTTTGTATTTCAACCTCTGACCGACAACTCGATAGAAATCCAAGCATTATCCGCAGACTTATCCCTTACAACCGTCGGACAGCTTGTATACGGTGAAGAAGAAATCGTCCTGACCCAACGTATCCTTAACGGCTATTCCGCCACGACCGACGGCGGATACCGTTATATTGTTTCCGATAGCTTACCGGGGTTGGAACAGGCTTATTCGCAACACCGAGAAACCGCCCAAATACAGGGTATCCTGCTCTACCATGGCTTTGGCTATCTGGTGATCGAACAGAAAGATGTCCAATCCTTGATCCCTATCTCACCGGATACCGCCCCAACCGATATTATGACCTCATCGGAATTTATCGCAAAAGCGCGATCCTATCAAAAAGCCAACTCGGATACCTTATCCGGTGGTAATGGGCTTTCGTAGCACCCAAAAAAACAAGATTGACCACCTGCCCTCTCCAAATTTTGTTTGGAGAGGGCTTTTTCTTTGCGCAAAAATATGCTATAATAAGCACAGACAGAAAAATCTTTTCGGAGGAAATGTATATGAAAGAGATCACCATCCGCTTAAACGAAGGGCAAGGTGCGGTATCTGCCGACATTTACGGACAGTTTATCGAGCACCTCGGCGACTGCGTTTACGGCGGTGTATACGAGAAAAACGAAAAGCTTTCGGACGAGAATAACATCCGTCTGGATGTTTTGGAGAAGGTCAAAGAGCTTGCTCCGCCGATCATCCGCTTCCCGGGCGGTACGGTCATGTGTATCTATCATTGGGAGGATGCGATCGGTCCGATCGAGCAGCGCAAGAAACGCAAAAATATCATCTGGGGCGGTGTACTTGACCCGGCGTTCGGTACTGCCGAATTCGTGGAATACTGCCGCCGAGTCGGTGCCGAACCGATGATCTGCGTCAATATGGCATCCGGTACCCCGGAAGAAGCCGGTAACTGGGTACAGTACTGCAACGCCGATGACGACAGCTATTACGCAAACTTACGCCGCAGCCACGGCTACAAAGAGCCGTTTAATGTCAAATACTGGTGCATCGGCAACGAATGCTATGCCGAGCCGGATATCGGTACACAGCATGATGTCAATATCTATATCCGCGATGCCAGAGAGTTCATCAAATTCATGAAGCTCTCGGATAAATCCATCAAGACCGTCATCGTCGGCTCGGACAACAACGAAGCATGGAACAAACCGGTACTCGATGCTATCGGTGACATGACCGATTATCTGTCCTTCCACTACTATGCAGCAGAGGGAGATATGGGATTATACGGTCCGTTTGCCGGAGAAAAGCAATTTGCTTCGATCGTTTCCGAAATTGATGCGCTTTTGGACACCTATCCGGAAAAACCGGAAAAATTCAGTCAGTGGTATCGTTTCCCGCCAAGACAGGACAAGATCAAGCTGATGATCGATGAATGGAACATCTGGCAGTATCAGGATGACGGTATCTACGGTCTGCATATGCACTATGACTGGCGGGATGCGATCTGGGTATCTTCGATGCTCAACCTGTTTATCGCAGATAAACATATCGCAGGCTGTAATATGGCACAGCTTTGCAACATCATCGCACCGATCGTTGCCATCAAAGACGGCTGCTTTGCTCAAACCATCTTTACCCCGTGTGCAGTCTATCGCAACACCATGTACGGTGAACGTCTGGATACGGTCATTGAGGGACAGTATCCTTTAGACGGCGGAAAAGCCGGT
>JBGUUN010000283.1:0-1850 GCA_045133555.1 Oscillospiraceae bacterium | reverse complement strand
TTGCCTGCGGCACCGTTTGCCATGACGGATACCATATCGTTGGTGGAGGTATCGCCGTCAACAGATACCATATTGAAGGTATCGACGATCAGATCGGAAAGTGCTTTCTGTAAAAGTTTTGCTTCGATCGCCGCATCGGTGGTTAAGAATACCAGCATGGTAGCCATGTTCGGGTGGATCATACCGGAGCCTTTTGCCATACCGCCGATCTTACAGGTTTTACCGCCGCATTCGAATTCGAATGCGATCTGTTTTTCTACGGTATCGGTGGTCATGATCGCTTTTGCAGCGAGATCGTTGCCGCTCTCGGATAAAGAAGCCGCAAGCTGCGGGAGTGCATTAGCGATCGGCTCGATCGGCAGCGGCTGACCGATAACACCGGTGGATGCAACGATCACATCGCTTGCTTTGATGCCAAGCTCTTTTGCGGCAAGCTCGCACATCATATTTGCTTTTTCGATGCCGTCTGCACAACAGGTATTTGCGATACCGGAGTTGCAGATGACTGCCTGTGCCGTACCGTCTGCAATGTTATTTTTGGTGACGGTCAGCGGTGCGCCTTTGACGCGGTTTAAGGTATAGACCGCTGCAGCGGTACACGGGAATTTACTGTATACCAGTGCAAGGTCATGTTTGGATTTATTTTTGCGGATGCCGCAGTGGATACCGGATGCCAAAAATCCGTTTGCTGCGCATACGCCGCCTGTGATCTGTTTCATATCGTTTCCTCCCCTATCAGAATGCCGGCGGAGCCATATCGATGCCGGTATTCTCTTTGATGCCAAACAGCAGATTCATATTCTGGATCGCCTGACCTGCCGCACCTTTTACCATATTATCGATGGTGGAGCAGATGACAAGCGAACCGGTTCGCTTATCGGCATGCAGCGAGATGTCGCAATAGTTGGAGAAGGTGACGTTTTTGAGGTTGACCGCAGCGCCTTTGGGCAATACACGGACAAACTGCTCGTCTTTATAAAATTCCTCGTAGATATTGCGGATCTCAGCTTCATCCATGCTCTCGGTGAGATTGACATAGATGGTGGAAACGATGCCGCGGTTGACCGGCAGCAGATGCGGTACAAAGGTAACCTTGACCTCTTTGCCTGCGATCTCGGATGCGGTCTGCTCGATCTCCGGGGTATGGCGGTGATTTGCCACTTTATACGGAGAGAACGCCTCATTGCATTCCGGATAATGGGTGGTCTGGGTCAGACTTCTGCCCGCACCGGTCACACCGGATTTGGAGTCGATGATGATATGGCTGCAATCGGCTTTGCCGCTTTTTAAGATCGGAGCGAGTGCCAAACCGACAGAGGTCGGATAGCAGCCCGGATTGCCGATGATGGATACCTTCTCATTTACACGGCCGCGGTGCAGCTCCGGAATACAGTAAACGCTGATTTCATGCAGTGCTTTCTCATGATAATCCAGACCGTACCATTCTTTATAATCCTCTTCTTTCTCAAGGCGGAAATCCGCACCGAGATCGATGAGTTTTTTACCGGCAGCAACGCATTTTGCACCGATTTTTTCGCATAAGCCGTGCGGCAGCGAGGTAAAGATCACATCGCTTGCAGCGATGACCTCATCTTCGTTGACCAGCACCATATCACATAAGCCGTAAAGGCTTGGGTATACTTCGGATAATTTCTTACCCTCAAATGAAACCGAGCTGATTGCAGCGATTTCTGCCTCTTTGTGATTCAGTAGTAATCTTACAAGTTCAACTCCCGCATAACCGGTTGCACCGATGATGCCTGCTTTAATTTTCATAGCTCTTACTTCCTTAATATATTCTGTCTGTTACAGCAGCGCTTTCGCTTTTGCTACCTGTGCTTCCACACTAT
>JBGUUN010000282.1:0-1611 GCA_045133555.1 Oscillospiraceae bacterium | reverse complement strand
TAATTTACATATAGTATATGACATGATATACTGAAAAGCAAGTGAAAAGAAAAGGAATGATAGAACAATGAAACGAATTGATTTCGAACATGGAACCGTAACCGGAAACATTTTAGGGGCAGCGCTCCCGATGCTGGTTGCCCAGATTTTAAGCCTTTTGTACAACATCGTAGACCGCGTTTACATCGCGAGGATCCCGAATGTGGGAACAGCGGCACTCGGTGCAGTAGGTCTTTGCTTTCCGCTGATTGTCATCATCACAGCATTCAGCAATTTGTTTGGAAGCGGCGGTGCTCCGCTGTTTTCAATCGAGCGCGGTAAAAACAACCCGCAGAAGGCAGAGATAATCATGAACACATCCTACTCCATGGTCTGCGCCTGTGCCGTTGTCCTTATGATCATCGGTTTTCTGTTTGCCCGTCCGATGCTGACGCTGTTCGGTGCATCGGCAGATGCGATGGTCTACGCGTATCCTTATATGATGATTTACCTGATCGGAACACTGCCGTCCATGGTTGCGACCGGCATGAACCCGTTTATCAATGCGCAGGGTTATTCAACGGTCGGCATGTTCTCCGTTACGATCGGAGCCGTCGCAAATCTGCTGCTTGACCCGCTGTTTATCTTTGTACTTGGCTTTGGCGTACAGGGTGCCGCGATTGCCACCGTCATTTCCCAGACGCTCTCCGCCGTCTTTGTTCTGTACTTCCTGACCCGGAAAGCGGAGCTGAAAGTACGGTTTGTGCGGAAAAATGAAATTTCCGAGTGCACAGGCTATGCGAAAAATATCGTAAGCCTCGGTACTGCCGGTTTTATCATGCAGCTCACCAACAGCCTTGTCACCATCTGCTGCAACAATGTGCTTTCCGTGACCGGCGGTGATATTTACATATCTGTTATGACGATTGTATCGAGTGTCCGCCAGCTCGTCGAGACCCCGATCTACGCTATGAATGAGGGAACCTCCCCGATCTTAAGCTATAACTACGGCGCTCGCCGCCCGGCCCGCGTGCGAAAGGCCATGTGCGTCATGAGTGTGATGATTCTTGGCTACACGGCAGTGATGTGGAGCGTTATTATTTTGATTCCGCATGTGCTGATCGGCATTTTCAGCTCGGACGCAGTGCTGATCCAGGATGCGGTACCGGCACTGAAACAGTACTTTGGAGCGTTTATTTTTATGGACTGTCAGTACATCGGTCAGACGGTATTCAAGTCGCTGAATAAAAAGAAACAGGCAATCTTTTTTTCTCTGCTCCGTAAAGTTGTGATTGTCGTGCCGCTCACCTATCTGATGCCGTACGCATTCCATATGGGAACTGACGGTGTCTTCCTCGCAGAGCCGGTATCCAATGTAATCGGAGGAGGTTTGTGCTTCGTGACCATGCTTCTCACGGTTCTGCCGGAGCTGAAGCGGATGGAAAAACAGAATACGGCAGGATATAAAAAATAGAATCTGCAGACCCCATGGAGACCCAAACTCTGTGGGGTTTCTTTTGATTGTTCTTTGCAAAGGAAAGTCCTTTTTTGCATACCATAAAATAAGAATACGCCGGAGCTTTGCGATGAACGAGCAGAAAATTCTGACAGGAAAAGGAATTACCGTGGCGG
>JBGUUN010000281.1:0-2579 GCA_045133555.1 Oscillospiraceae bacterium | reverse complement strand
TATCAAACGATAGAATAAGGAGGATTTGCCATGCGAATCTGTAAAACCATCGCCTTTATGCTTGCCTTGTGTATGCTTTTGGCACTTACCGGCTGCGGCGATACCACAACACCCGAAATTTCATCTGATGTTTCCGTCGAGCAAAGCGGCACCTCCGCGTGTACTGCGCTGATCGAAAAACTGAAAAACAGCGATATCGATTCCGACTGCGACAGTCTGTGCGGATACTATGACGAAAACTTTGCGCTCTATTTCGAGCAGCTGTACGGTCTGGATGCATCCTATGTAACCGACGGTGCGATCTACTATGTCAAAAGCGGTTCCTCTGCGGATGAGATCTCGATCCTGACCCCTGCCGATGCGGGCAAAGGAGCCAGTGTCAAAGCCGCATTGGAGGAGCGCGCATCCCGCCGCAGTCAAGATTTCAACGGCTATAACGATGCCGAGGCAAACAAAGCTGCCAATGCATCGGTCATCCAACTCGGTTCTCGGTTTGCGCTGATCATCGGCGACAATCCGACCGAAACCGCAAAGCAGCTGCATCAACTGCTCAAATCTTAAACCAAACGAGGTAAAAGTTATGAAACATAAACGCATTTTATCCGTATTATCCCTGATCCTGGCATTTTCCCTCACCGGCTGCGGCAGGACCGCAGAGCTGCAAAAGCAGGTCGATACCCTGCAGAGATACATCGAAGTTAATATGAGAGCCGATATCAAAAACTGGGACGGAAGCTATGTGGGCTTTGGTGACAACCGCGTTCACAGGCTTTTTGACGATTCTGCTATTTTGCAAGCACATCAAACCGGTGATACATCCGCATTGAATGAGCAGGATAAAGAAACTCTGCAGATGGCACTGGATGTGATCGATTCCCTTGCACTGACCGAAGATATGAGCGACTACGAAAAAGAAAAAGCGATCTATGACTGGCAGGTCAAATACGTCCGCTACGACGAAAGCCATCAGGCCGCTTTGCCGCCGGATAAAAACATTGCGGATTATAATTATCACCCGTACGGTGTATTAAAATACGGTCAGGCGATCTGTGTCGGCAATGCCACTACCTTCAAACTGATGATGGGGCTGCTGGGCATCGAGTCACATATCATCCACTCGACCGAGCAGGGCGAGCACGCATGGAATCTGGTCAAGATCGGCGACGGCTGGTATCATGTAGATATCACCTTTGACGGCTCAAGCTCCGGTGAACCGTCTTACAGCTACTTTAATGTCACCGATACGGTCAAACAAAATGGCGGCTATCCGTGGGATGCATCCGCATTCCCGAAAGCGGATGCACTGGAATACTGCTATGCGGTACAAAACTGCATCGAACTGCCGGATCTGTATGCTTTTCCGGAATACCTTTACGGTATTCTGAAAGACGCGACCGAGGAACAGAACATCAACGTCAGCTTTGCGGACGGCTCGGTGATCGATTATGACCTCACCGAACAGTTATCCAGTTGGATGAACGGTGCCTATCTGCTGTTAAATGCGGATTATGCATTGGAGGACGGTACCGTGGTACAGAATCTGCGCCTGGAACTGCTGATGGAGGAAAGCGAATACATCCCGGAATATTCCTACGATTACGAGCAGATGTCGCAGATCATTGCGGATATCTTTGCTCCGGATGCGGTAGGCTGATCACAGATAACGGCTGTCCTTTTATCAAAAAGGGCGGCCGTATTTTGGCATAAAAACCTTGCAATCCGATGAAAAAAGTGCTATCATAAAATCAAATCCTATCAAGGGGGAAATTGATATGAATACCGTAAAATTCTCGGTTTTTGCCGACCTGCATTACTGTCCGGATGTATTTTACTCCAAAGCGGAAGAAAAACTCACCGCCATCCAACAGCGCGCTTTAGAAAACAAGGTTGATTTTATCATCCATGCCGGCGACTTCTGTCACGGCCCGGCACCGCATATGGCAATGGTCAATCGCTATCTCGATTTTGAAATCCCAAGCTACTCCTGCCTTGGCAATCACGACAGCGACCAAACCTCGCTTGCCGAAACCTTAGCCGCTTACCGTATGCCAAACGACTACTATTATTTTGACTGCAAGGGCTTCCGTATGGTGGTCATGAACTTAAACTATTTTATCAAAGACGGAGAATATCTGCGCTTTGACAGAGCCAATTACCGTGACTACGGCGCACGGGGCGTGATGCCGCCGCATGAACTGGAGTGGCTGGGAGAAACGCTGGAATCCTCTCCGTATCCGTGTATCCTCATCAGCCACCAGAGCATTGAACGCGGTCCGGACGGTGCAAAAAATGCGGCCGAGATCCGCGCTGTCATCGATGCGGCTAACCGCAAATCTCCGCGCAAGGTCATGCTGGTCATCAACGGCCATTATCATAAAGACTATATCCGCCTGTTAAATAACGTTGTCTATCTCGACTTAAATTCCACCGCTTACGATTGGCTGGATAAAGAGCACCATTTTTACCCGAAAGAGATGGAAGAACAGTATGAGCTCATCCAGAACACCATTTGCGTCAATGAGCCGATCCATGCCGTTGTCACCCTGACCGATGAAGGCGAGGTCAAGATCGAAGGTATG
>JBGUUN010000280.1:0-3788 GCA_045133555.1 Oscillospiraceae bacterium | reverse complement strand
CTTGAAAAAAATTAAAAAAACACCCCTAAAACGCACCTTTGGGGCTTGAAAAATGTTACGGATTGGTGTATAATATAAAGGAACAATCGGTATTTGTTACCTTTTTTCAATTTTTATGTTTCCGGGAGGTCATCTGGCTTGGAGTTTTCTCATTATTCCGTTATGCTGCAGGAATGTATCGACGGCTTGAATATCGATCCGAATGGGGTCTATGTTGACGGTACCTGCGGCGGTGCAGGCCATTCTTCCCGTATTGCGGAAAAACTTGAATCCGGCACACTTTGTGCTTTCGATCAGGATCCGGATGCCATCGCGGTCATTCGTCAACGCCTTGCACCGTTTTCCGACCGTACGATCATTATACACGATAACTTCAGAAATATGACCGCCGCACTCGGCAATCACAATGTGTTCGGTGTGGACGGTGTGCTGCTCGATCTCGGCGTTTCTTCTCATCAGCTGGATGAGGCTGAACGCGGATTTTCCTACCGTATGGATGCGCCGCTGGATATGCGCATGAGCAAAGAAGGTGTTTCGGCTAAGGATCTGGTCAATACCTTGCCGGAGGCAGAACTTGCAAGGATCTTGTTTGAATACGGCGAAGAAAAATTCTCCCGTAAGATCGCTGCCGCTATCGTTCGTGAACGTGAGAAAAAAGAAATCGTAACCACCGGTGAACTTACCGAGATCGTTTCCAAGGCAATGCCGGCTGCTTCCAGACGTGAAAAACATCCGTGCAAACGTACTTTCCAGGCACTTCGTATCGCAGTCAACGAAGAACTCGACGTCCTTTCGCAGGGCATTGACGCTGCATTCGATCTGCTCAATCCGGGCGGCAGACTGGTTATTTTAACCTTCCATTCTCTGGAAGACCGCATGGTCAAACAGAAATTCGCCGCATTTGCACAGGGTTGTACCTGTCCGCCGGATTTTCCGGTGTGTGTCTGCGGTAAAAAGCCGCGCGCAAAACTGATCACCCGTAAACCGATGCTCCCAAGCGATGAGGAGCTTGCGGTCAACAGCCGCAGTAAGAGCGCGAAACTTCGTATTTTAGAAAAAATTTGATAAATAACTGAAATTGACATAGATCCAAAGGGGGATTCCTATCATGGCTACCAAACATAATTCCGCAGTATCGCAGGAAGTATTGACCAAAAAACAGCTTGCACAGCAAAAACAGGCGCAGATCCGCGCAGAGAAAGTTTCCGTAACCGCAGCGGAGCGTGCACATCAGCGTAAAGTTGTCGGTGCTGTTGCGATCATTGTTGCTGTCTGCCTGGCATTGGGCGGTGTTTTGGCAATGAATGCGTACCGCATGGAGTTAAACTATGATATTCTGTCGGTGCAGAATGACCTGACCGAGGCGCAGAGCGTGTATATCACCATGCAGAACCGTTTGGATCAGCTCGCAAGCGAGCAGGGCAGAGATGCCGCAACCATCGGCATGCAGGAAGCATCCCTTGCACAGATGCACTATATCGATCTGGCTACCGAGAATAAGATCGAGCTGGTCGGCGAGATGTCCGCATGGGATAAAGTCGCAGCTTTCTTCGGCGGTCTGTTTTAAGATTTTAACCGATATCCCACCGCAGGTTGAAAATCGCATATCTGAATAATTTGATTGGTATAAGGACAAGCGGACTGCGATAGAATAGTACCGCTCCCCCTTATACCAATTTATCTTTGTATCAGGGAATCAAAGTAAGGAGAAGTTATGAACTTTATCAAGCAAACCATTCATGATTTTATTCATTTCAAAAGCTCTAAAAACTCAATGATCGCCAGATTGCGCATAACGGTATTGGTTTTGCTGCTCGTCCTTTGCTATGTGCTTTCGGTGCTTGCAAAGACCACCTTCATTGAGGCGGGCGATTACGTTGCATTCGGCGAGAAGCAGCAGACCTCAAGACTGACCATCACCGCAAACCGCGGTACCATATACGATGCGAATATGGAGGTGCTCGCACAGAGTGCCACCGTATGGAATGTCATTATCTCCCCGATGGCGCTTGCCCAGAATGAGGAGAAAAAGCAAAAATGTATCCAGGAGCTGTCCGGTATTCTGGGACTGACCCAAGAGCAGATGACCGAACATATGAATAAGCAAAATCAGTATGAGATCTTGGCACGCCGTGTGGAGAAAGAGGTCGTAGATAAGGTCCGCGCATTCATGCAGACCAATAAGATCTACTGCATCACCCTCGAGGAATCCTCCAAGCGTTTTTACCCGAACTCCACCCTTGCAAGTGCGGTGCTCGGATTCACCGGAAGCGATAATAACGGTCTGTACGGTCTGGAATATTATTATGATGAGACCTTGAGCGGCACCGACGGCTATACCATCACCGCAGTAGACGGTAAGGGCAACAATCTGCTTGTCGGCTATGAGCAGCGTGTGGATGCCGAAAACGGCAGCTCGCTGGTACTTACCATCGATTCCAATATCCAGTATTATCTGGAAAAAGCGATGCAGGAGGGTATTGCGATCCATCAGCCGTCCAACGGTGCGGCTGGTATCGTAATGGATGTCAATACCGGTAAGATCTTAGGTATGGCATCTTTCAACAATTTCGACTGTAACGATCCGTATACCGTCTATGATGAAGATACCCTGGCAGAACTGGCACTCATCGAGGATGAGGATGAATATAAGGAAGCATATGCGGCCGCAAGAATGAAGCAGTGGTCGAATAAAGCGATCTCTTACGCATATCAGCCGGGTTCGGTATTCAAACCGATCACCGCATCCGCAGCACTCGAATGTGGCACCGCGACCTTGAATTCCACCTACGGCTGCGGCGGTTCTTACCGTGTCGATGACCGTAATATGCGCTGCGTACGCACCGAGGGTCACGGCACCGAAACCTTTACCAAAGCGATGATCGACTCCTGTAACCCGAGCTTTATCCAGATCGGTTTGGGACTCGGCTCCGAGCTGTTCTTCCGTTACTTTGATTCCTTCGGTCTGACCGAAAAGACCGGCATCGATCTGCCGGGCGAGGGTGTCAGCCAGTATTATACCGCAGATGCGCTGACCAAAGTATCGCTTGCAAGCTGCTCCTTCGGTCAGTCCACCGCAGTTACCCCGATCCAGATGATCACCGCATTCTCTGCCATCGTCAACGGCGGCTATCTGGTCACACCGCATGTTGTGTCCGAGGTGCTCGACTCGAACGGCAACATCATCGAGAGCGCATCCACCGATGTCAAACATCAGGTCATTTCCGGGGAAACCAGCGCTACCATGCGTGATATCCTCGAGCAGGTGGTTTCCGCAAACGGCGGTAACAATGCATACATCAAGGGCTATCGCATCGGCGGTAAATCCGGTACTTCCCAGAAGCAGACCGGTGCGACCGAGAGCGAGGACGGCTCGATCGCATATAAGTACATCTCCTCCTTCTGTGCATTCGCACCGGCAGACGATCCGCAGGTCGCAGTCATGATCATGGTCGATGAACCGACCTCCGGTCAGATCTACGGCTCCGCTGTTGCGGCACCGATCGTTGCATCGGTCATGGAGGACATATTGCCGTATGTCGGTATAGATAAGGTCTACACCGATGAGGATCTGGAAGCGCTGCAGTCCACCGTACCGCATGTTGTCGGCAAGACCACCCAGGTTGCGAAAAACGCAATGAATCAGGCGGAACTCAAGATCGAGATCATCGGCTCCGGTACTACCGTACTGTCCCAGTATCCGACCGTCGGTCAGACCATGGAAAAAGGCGGCACCGTATATCTGTATACCGAGGAGGTCACCGAACTCGATACCGTTATCGTACCGA